>JABJMI010000109.1 GCA_018659505.1 Planctomicrobium sp. | reverse complement strand
ATCAAGAGTGAACGACGCTCGCATTTGAACACAAACGCTTAGTGGTAATGAGATGGCTCAATTTGATCTGGTTGTGATTGGTGCTGGTCCCGGGGGATACGTCGCTGCGATTCGTGCGGCACAGCTTGGGGAAAAAGTTGCCATCATCGAGAAGGAAAAGCAACTCGGCGGGACATGCCTGCGGGTCGGTTGCATCCCTAGCAAGGCGTTGTTGGAGTCTTCGCATCTCTACGAGATGGCAAATGAGGGACTCAAAGAACGCGGCATCTCGATCTCAAAAGTGCAACTCGAACTCTCGACGATGATGGGGCACAAGCAGGGTGTTGTGGACTCGCTAGCGAGAGGTATTGATGGACTGATGAAGAAAAACAAGATCGAGCGATTCGCCGGTCATGGTCAACTTCTTGGCACGGGTAAGGTTTCTGTCAAATCTAAATCAGACGAAACAATCATTGAGGCAGATCACATTCTGCTTGCGACCGGAAGTGTGCCATCGTCGCTACCCGGGATAGAGATCGACGGCGAATTCGTAGGCAGCAGTACCGATGCGCTGAAGTATGATGAAGTCCCGAAGCAACTCATCGTCATCGGCGGAGGAGTGATCGGCTTGGAACTAGGAGCCGTCTGGAGGCGTCTCGGTTCACAAGTGACAGTCTTGGAATACCTGGACCGTATCCTGCCTGGGCTTGATTCCGAAATAGCGAAAGAAGCCCTCAAGACCTTCAGGAAACAGGGAATCAAGTTTGAACTCGGTGCCAAGGTAACCGGCGTCAAAACGAACCGCAAAACAGTCGATGTCATCGTCGAAGGCAAAGAGCCAATCCGGTGCGACAAAGTTTTAATGGCAGTCGGCAGGCGACCGAATATTTCTTCGTTAGGGCTCGAGCAAGCTGGAGTTGAAGTCGACAAGCGAGGCTTTGTGCAGGTCAACGACAAGTACCAAACGAATTCCAAAGGAGTCTACGCAATCGGTGATCTCATCGGCGGTGCGATGCTCGCCCATAAAGCCGAAGAAGAAGGCATCGCGTGCGTCGAAGGTCTCTACTCGGGGTATGGTCACGTTAACTATCAGGCAATTCCGGGGGTGGTTTATACCGATCCAGAAATCGCCACTGTCGGTAAGACGGAAGAGGAACTCAAAGAAGAAGGCGTTGAATACAATAAAGGTCTCTTCCCCTACATGGCGAATGGTCGTGCCCAGGCAAGCGGTCACCTAGAAGGAAAAGTCAAGATACTCGCTCACGCAAAGACGGATCGCGTGTTGGGAGTGCATATCATCGGAGCTCAAGCCGGCGAGCTGATCGCTGAGTGTGTGGCAGCCATCGAATTCGGAGCCAGCAGCGAAGACATCGCCCGCACGTGTCATGCACATCCGACGTTGAGTGAAACCGTAAAAGAAGCGGCACTGGCTGTTCAGAAGCGTACAATTCACATGTAGCGGAGTAGGGTCCGCAGGTGACGTGGGATAATTAAATGTTGGACATAAATGAGCGAAGCGATGTCCCTTCTCCCCACATTCGATATTCATTCTCGCCTGCAAATTGGCTGTGGGGAGAAGGTTAGGATGAGGGGGAATAGAAAGACCACTTCGTTGTCCCCTCACCCTATCCCTCTCCCCCGATGAAGATTCACGGCGAGAAGGATAGCGATACGCGGGGGAGAGGGGACTTAGTGGCTTCAGTAAATCAGACGATCATAACCCACAATAATAAATCACTCATCACACGCGGAACAAAGGCGGGATAGAAACTTGATCATGGTCCGCCGAGCGGACCCTACGCCGCTTGAAATACATTCTCACTGATCCAGTGCGACGCAGCGCTCTGCACTGAGCTACCATGTTATGCCAAATTGGCAATTGTGAGTTACCTGTTAGCTTCAAGAACACGTCCAACGAGTTCTGCGCCGCGTTTCATGTATTTCCGAATTTCGAGATCCTCAATTTCGTCTAGTGCGGAAGATTCCAACAGAATGATCCCACCGATCTCTGCGAGTTCCGGATCGATCGACTCGTCCTTTGCACCATGAGCAATAACTATCTCTGTCAATGATTCAGGAACGTAGTTTTTCATATGGGCTGGCGGTCCAATCTCAAGGTATTCGCGACATTCGGTTTGTAGATCAGTTTCCATAGGTATTGCGATGGTAGTGTTATCTATGTAAGTCGTCTTATTGTCCCCGCAACCGATAGTCACCGAAAGCAACATTAAGACGAGGGAATACTTCATGTTGTTGCAAAACGCCCTACTCTTCAGACCGTACTTTTTCCAGCACTACGCGGTTCCCTTTGTCGTTGTACTCGACAAGAGACATGAAAGCTCGCATTAGCATTAAGCCGCGACCACTTGGTTTATCGATGTTTGTGTCATCGGTTGGGTCGGGGACATCTCCGGGGTCAAAGCCGGAGCCTTCGTCTTCAATGATGACTCTGACGCGACTTCCATTGTAGTCACATTCCACAAAGACGTTTTTCGAAGGATCCATGCCGTTGCCATGCTTGATGGCGTTGACGATTCCCTCTTCGAGAGCGAGCTTCACTCCGAACAAATCTTTATCAGGAAAGCCAACCTCTTCCAGGCTGCTTAGAATTCGTTCCTGCACCGAGTGACCTTCAGCGGTGTCACTCGGGATGGTCACCTTAAATTCAAAGGCATCAGCCATAAAGGATGGCCTGCTAAGAAGTGAAAACGGACGGAAACGACTTGGTTTAGAAACCCTGCAATGCAGCGTCTTGATCGTCACAGATGTCAAACAGTTTATTTAACCGAGTGATCGCAAAGACCTCGTAAATGTCAGGACGGATTGAGCAGAGTCGCAACTTTCCGCCAGCTGACTTCACTTTTTTATCCATCGTGATCAACTTACCCAATGCTGCACTTGATAAGTATTCGACAGCTGTAAAATCAAGCACAATTTTTTTGCGACCGTCTTCTTCGACGAGCCCAAATAACTGATTACCAATCATTTGGATATTATTCTCATCGAGAATCTTTTTATCAACGAATTTAGCAACGGTGACTTCACCAATTTGCTCAATATCAAGACGGCGTTGTCCTGCGGACATAATCGACTTCCTGCAGTTTTGCCTGATTCACCTGAGGCAGTTAGAATTAAAACTGTCGACGGTAAATTCAGACGAAGAGATAGGAGTATCTGGTCAAGATGCGTTATACTGCATCACTTCCCAACTGATCAAGTTTTGATCATCATGGCTGTACGAGCTATTGTCAAGCGATTCGGGACTGTTGATGAGTTTGTTTTTTGTCTTCACCACATCAGAGTTCCGGTCGCGATAGATCAATGTGATTTAGTGACTTCATTTTATTATGAGTAACAAAGAAATGGAAGTATCCCAGAATCGACCCAGCGATTGGCCTGTCACCCGCTTGGTTTCGTTTGCAACCATGCTGCTCACATTCGCAATTGTTGTCTTTTTTATTGTGACAGCGACGATCCTCAATTTCTGGCAACCAGACTTAGGAGATCAACCGCTCCTTTTACCACTATTAGGGGCAGTGCTCGTCGCAGGTAGCCTGATGGCTCTGCTGGGACTTGTCGCTGGGATCGTAGATCTAACTCAATCCAAAGACAAACGAGGAATCAGCGTGATCGCTGTCGTCGTGAATGGCGGAGCCGCACTCTTTGTCTTTGCCATTACTGTGATCGGGCTCGTGAGCTAAGTTTTTCCCTCATTTAATCTCAAAACGAACAAACAATACATCGCTATCTATAATTAGGAATTCAACCAATGCCAAAGTATTATTCTTTATCTCTCGCTGCCTGTTTATTTTCGTGCGTGAATCTTTTCGCAGAGGCTCCCGTCAAAGTCGAGACCGTCGCTCCCTTGGCAGACATCGTTTTCGAAGTGAATTCGCAAATTGAAACGCTTGAGAAAGAACTCGCTGATGAAGCAGGTTACGAAGAAAACCGAGGCGGACAGATTCGGCAATCGTTTGGCTTGCTAGCTTGCTTAGGGCAAGCACTCGCTGAGCATTCAAAGGCGAGCGAGTCCGAAATTCAAGGAGCACACTTAAGAGATGCAGCGTTAAAATTCCAGAAGAAGAGTTCACTCGCAGAAGCCAAAACAGCATTAGAAGCAGTCAAAGCAGCACAAGTTGGAAAATCAGAAGGCGAGGCAGCCAATGATCATCCCTGGAACAAGTTGATCAACATGCACCCCATGATGGAAGAAATCAACTCCCGCAACAGTGCGATCCTCAAAGTCCTCAGGCGCCCACGAGGAAAGGAAAGCGAACCCGTCCACGCCACCACCTGGGCAATCCTCGGACTCGCCATGAAAGCCGACACCCACGAAGTTAAAGACGAAGCT
>JABJMI010000163.1 GCA_018659505.1 Planctomicrobium sp. | reverse complement strand
ATCATCTCGCTGCGCTTTCCCTTGAACAACAACTTCGGTGAGTTCACGCACACCGAGAAGTTCACGCGCATCAGACTTGATCGGTTGCCCAGTTTCGTCCACTACTTTGACAAGAGCCGAAGCCGAAGGAACCTTGTCTGTTCGGCAGCAATAGTCCCAGGGCGTGGGGCAATTATCACCGGGAATGCGTTCACACGATTGAAGTGAAGAATCGACAATCGTGAAAATTGCACGCCCTTCAATCCATGGATCGGTACTGCCACCAATTCGACCAACCAAAGTGACTTCTGAATCATCCTCAACAGATTCCTTGGCATTGATCACGTTTTGAGGATCGCTTGGTACTTCGCTCAATATGTATTTCGCTCCAGCTTCAGAAGGCTCCACAGGCGCTTCAATTCCTCCTACTTTTCCATGATCTCCATGGTCATGGTGATCGTGATGATCATGACCAGTGCTTGCGGTTGTATTGGGTTCGGAAGTTGACTGCTGTGAACAGCCAATCGTAACGACGAGAAATCCAAGACATGTCAGTAATGTGAATCCAATTTTCATTCTGTTCTCCTTAAAGTAATAAAGTTATTTCGTTCTGTAAGTGATGAATCATTAAACGGAATGCAGTCCGTCAACAATTGAAATTCGTAGCGCTCGGATCGTCGGAGGAATCGCTCCCAGTATTCCAAGGTTGAGTCCCACTCCGCACCCGATGAGGACTGCGACGCTGTCGACACGTAACGCAAATGCTCCCATCGTGAAACGTATTGCGGCATCGTTCACAAAAATGAGTGCGATGATCGCAGCCAATAAACTGGCAGCCGCGGACAACAAAACCCCTTCCTGAATCAGGCTGAGGATGATCGACCTCCGCACAAATCCAATGGTCTGTAACATTGATAATTCCGGAATCCGTCCCACGACCGAACCGTACATCGTATTTAATCCAGCGAAGATCCCAGCACCTGAAACAAGAAAAACAACTAGCCACGCTAACCAGCGAACTGGACCGTAATCTTTTTGTAACGCTGAGTAGTACTCGGTCTCTCTCATCGATTGCAGTTCTAAGTCGAGACGTTCTTTGCAGAATAAATTGAGATCAGTAAAGTCTCCAGTGGGAGCCATCGTGACTGCGACGATACTCAAGTCTTGCCGTTTCATTGCTTGTTGAAGCTCATCTAAACGGCACCATATCTCCGATTCAAATGCGGATCCGCCTGCTGAGAAAATGCCACTGACGCGCCATGAGCGCGATTCAAAAGTCAAGGATTCTCCGATTTGAATATCCTCTGAACTCAATCCAAGTTTGGTTGCCGCCATACGTCCTAACAAAACTTCTCCCGACTGAGGCCAGTCGCCTTCTTCAATCTCAACTTGTTGCCGAACCAGTAACGCCGGACGAGTGACACCTCTGACGAGTCCCATCGATGGTTCTAGTTCGCCGCTCGTCACATCGGTTCCAAGGTACAACTCTGGAGAAACATATTTTTGGCTGTACCTTTCCGCGATTCCAGTAACACTCGCTGGAACGAGGTCACTCGTTCGCATCGGAATCGATGAGTATTCAAGGTTTTCTCCCATACCAAGCGAAAAAATAATTGCCGTTTGTGGATCACCACTCACTCGCAGCGAGCGTTCCAGTCCTCGAATGAATCCGACAACGACCAACACCAATAGAATCACCGTCGTCAGTCCGATGAACGTCAATGTCGTTCGCAGCGGACGGCGGAATAAATTTCGGATGGCATACTCCCAGGGGAGCAAGCGGAAGAATATTGTTGGTAGTCTTTCGTGGCATAACACAAAGAGAGAGACCGCGTTACGAAAAGCGGACTCAATATAAGCTGAGAGAACCATTGACGGTCAACGAAAATTCGTCCGACCTAAAATGATTCTATCTACGTCGCGTGTTTAGCATTGATAAGAAGAGTGCAATGCGCAGAGAAATCGCCCGAAGTTCTGAGGTCGCTCAAGGGGAACTTCGAACTCATTCGTAGAAGTAAGTCCGAAAGTGTCTAGAAATTCCACAGTCGATTCAAAGTGAAGAGAAAAGCTTGAGTTCAATTCTCCAGAGACAATCTGGTCAACCAGAATGGCTCCACCACAAATCCCTTGACAGTCAGACTCATCAGGAGCTGCAGGAACTGATTTAGAATCATTGCCATCTTGCTCGTGCAGCTTTTCAGAACTTGCACAACAGTCGCCACAAGTTTCGTTCTGTAGTAATGCATGCGACTCATTGTTGCCAATGCAGCATCCGGCATCATGACAGACCCCAGCTGCACACCACAGCGGACAAGCCAGGATTGCAAGAATAGACGCAAGACTAATGATGGTCGAACTTGATTTCATACCATTCATAGTAGCCAGAGATTCTGCTTGCGACAAGTTTATTTTCCCTTAACCGTTCAAGTGTGATCCATAATGATCCGTTTATTTACCACAATAAAACACAAATTCCCGACAGGATTTCGTTCTCGGTGTTTCCGATAAAGAATTTTTGATTTGATTCTAGGGTGATTGCGAATCCCACCGTTACAGGTGGGGCGAAAAACTCCACTCATCCTACGTCTGGTCTGTTATGCCGTTTCGGTATTACAGAAATGCTCTTCTGCCACAGTTTTAATCCCACGTAAATCGAGCTTCCCTGTTCCCAGAATGGGGATACATTCCACTTCGAGAAAGGAAGATTTATTGGGTAGCCAGATGTTGGGCATTCCTTTCGTTCCGAGCTCTTTGAGGACTTCTTCGACCGGTTTATCGAGTTTGCGATGGAGGACAATCAATCGTTCGCCCTTACGGTCGTCTGGGATCGAAGTCACAGCCAACAGAAGCTCAACTTCGTCGTCGTTGCCACATTCGCAAATCAATGTTAGTTCTTGTTCAATCTTGATATGCGGCACCATTTCACCGCCGATTTTTGAGAAGCGTGATTGACGTCCGGTGATCGATACAAATCCTTCGGTGTCGATAACGGCGATATCACCGGTGTTGTACCAGCCGTCTTCGATCACTTCAGCGGTCTTATCTGGCTGATCGAGATAGCCGACCATGACGTTTGGACCTTTGATCAGTAGTAGTCCTTCGGTGCCGATGCCGAGGTCTTCACGCGTGTCGGGATTTACAATTTTGGCGGTAACTCCGGGAAGCGGTCTACCGACTGTTCCGAGTTTTGTCCCTTGCTGAACGAGTTCTTGTGCTCGATGGTCTGGGATGTTGACCGCTGCCACTGGCGAGAGTTCTGTTGTTCCGTAACCTTCAGTCGGGAGCACTCCGAATTTCGCTTCGAATTCTTTTGCCAGATCGGTTGGGAGTTTTTCAGCACCGACGACGATCAGGTCCAATGTTTCCAGTTCTTCCTTCTCGCAGCGACGCAGATACATTTTAAGGAACGTTGGTGTCGCCATTAAGATCGTGGCTTTGTTTTCTTTGCAAAGCCGACCAACCACTTTGGCATCGAGCGGATTGAAGTGATACACCCCTCTCACGCTATAGCACATGGGCAGCCACATACACGCGGTGTAGCCGAAGGAATGAAAGAACGGCAACACGCCGATGATAGCGTCTTTCTCGTTGAGACTTAGCAAATGATCAATCGCTTCGATGTTGGAACCGACATTCGCATGAGAGAGGACCACACCTTTTGGCTCTCCAGTTGAACCTGAAGTAAAGACAATGGTGAGGGTCTCATGCGGATCGATTTTGTGAAGTCCAAGTACTCGTTCGAGCATCTTCGCCGGCATTGCGAATGCACCTAGCGCAGCCATCGCTTTATCTTTTCCGGTGATCTTCTCTTTCAAATCTTCAAGGAAAACAAACTCGGCGCCTTCGAGGTTGTAGGGTTTCTTCTCCAGGAATTTACGACTGGTCAAGACGTGTTTGATACCAGCTTTCTTGACGCAATAATTCAACACGTCTTCCGAAAGTGTGTAGTTTAGATTCACACTCACGCGACCGTTCAAAGCGACTGCCATGTTCGCGAGTGCTCCCCCTACGGAAGGAGGAACCAACAAGCCGATTGTCTTCTCATCTTTCGATAAGACTTCCCGCTCTAGAACTCGACGAAAAGCGAGCGCCCCTGCAAGTAGTTTTCCACCAGTAAGACTTGTCTTCGCTGAGTCGACAACTTTCAGATCGCTTTTATTTGCTTTGCAGTGACGAATGAATCGCTGCGCTGGGATCGGTTGTCTTTCGATATCAACTTTCACTGCTTCTGCTCCAATATGTTCTACGACTTGCCGAACTTCAGCGGGGCCTTTTGCTCCGTGTAGCGGTTTGCCAATATGAATGTCTACGGGATAAGGAATTTGTCGAGGTCGCTTCCAAAAAAGTTTGCCTCCCCGCCAGCTAAAGATACTGCCCCAGAGTCCATGGATATAGACCGGAATAATGGGAGCATCTGTTCCCTGGATGATTTTCATCATGCCGCGTTGAAACGGTTGCATCTGGCCGGTCCGAGTGAGTTGTCCTTCAGCGAAGATGCAAACCAGTTCGCCATCTTTAATCGCATCCTTGGCAGTTCGTAATGAACGAACCAATTCTTTGGGACCACGACTGGCATCAATCGGAATGACACGCATGATTTTCCCGAGACGCCGCAGTAGTGGCATCTCCGTGAAATCGGCATAGATGATAAAGCGAATCATTCTGGAAGAGGTGATCATCATCAACACGCCATCAATGAATGAGATGTGGTTCGACACAATCAGCCCCGGTCCCGTTTCGGGAATATTCTCTCTTCCGAAGACTCTTAAGCGATAGACCGTGTGAGTCAACAACCACATGGCGAAGCGAAACGTCAGGTCCGGGAGCAGGTACAGAACGTATCCCACGACCGGGATTGTCATCAGTCCGCAAACAAGGAAGATGCTGGTCGGCGAGAGCTTCATCACGCTGCTCATCAGTACGAAGAGTCCAGCTGAGATCACAATAAATACGTAAGTAATGAAATAGCTGCCAGCGAGAACCGTTCCTCGGTTCTTCCTTGTACTTCGAAATTGCAGGTACGCCTCAAGCGGAACATCGTAAAGCCCGGCACTTGCTCCCAGGCAAAAGAGTCCAACGCACGAACCCCAATAGGCAAAGCTGCTCCACGTGCCGACCAAATTCCCCGAGATGAAGATCACTATCGAACTGACAATGATCCCGAGTCCGCCGATTGGAACAATTCCGAGTTCAACCTTGCCTTCGGACCAGATCCCTGCAAGTACACATCCACAGCCGACGCCAGCGATCAGGATTCCAAACAGAATTCCGACATTCGTTTTGTTCAGATCAAGGACATTTTCCGCATAAGGCATAATATTCTGTTGAGACAGAGACGCCAGGAACATAAAGAAAGCAATTCCCAAAGAAGTTTTCAGCAAACGAGGGTCAGCGAACAATGTCCTTAGAGCTGGCACTATGGCAACAACAGGATTGATGGTCGGCTTGCGAGTTGGATCAGCTGCTGGGATTCGCTGTATGAAGAGACTAGCTACGGTTCCCGAGATCGCGATCCCCAGCATAACTAAAGCAATCACAGCAATGTTTGAGATATCTCCGGCACCGAGGATTGGATTACTGAAATCGTAGAGAGCGAACCCGCAAATGGTTCCAGTTCCGACAGCGATGATTGTCGTCATCGCCATCAGACCGTTCCCTTTGGAAAGCAATCGCGTCGGCAAGATCTCCGCAATCGTTCCAAACTTGGAAGCTCCGAATAATGAACTCTGTATGCCGAGCATAGTCGTAGTGGCGAACAGCATCCAGACATTTCCATAGAGAATGGAAACCAACCCGAACAGCATGATGAAGATTTCAGCGATCTTGAAACCGGTAATCACTTTGCTTTTACTAAAGCGATCCGCCAACCAACCGGCCGTTGGTGTCAGAACAAGATACGGAATCGTTAAACAGACGGTCCCGATGGCAATCGCTTTAGGAGCCGGCATCACCTGGCTGGCAATTGCGACGCCCAACCAGCGGAAGCAATTATCATTAAACGCACCAAGAAACTGAGTCAGCACCAACCCCAGAAAGCTTGCTGACGTTAAAGAACCAGTCTCGGAACCAACGGTTTCAACAGGTTCAGGATTCGTTTCATTCGAATTCATTCAAAGATCTCTTTGACGGATGCGTTTCTTGGAGGGGGACTGGTGGTTCATGCTTATCTCACATCTCTGGTATCAGACTTTAGCGAGATATGACGCAGAATATCACGTATTGGATTCTTCAAATACCGGAGTTTTGAAAATCATCACAAGATTTCAGCCTCGTCGTCTGCTTGCTGAACGAATGCACTCAACTTAGACTTTGATGACCTGTTGTTCTTACAAGATTGTAACTCTGTCGGATGCTTCACATGAAATTCAGAGCGATTCTCAGCAAATTTCTTTTGCAGGAAGATTTAAACTTCTTGCTGACCAATCGAATTCCCAGGCGTTTCTTGACACGCTTCATGGGCTGGTTCAGCAAACTGGACAACGGCATCATTCGCT
>JABJMI010000326.1 GCA_018659505.1 Planctomicrobium sp. | reverse complement strand
CGATATCGCACCGAGATGCGACGGAGCGAAAGGGGGAGTGTCCAGAGTCGATTTGGGTAAATCACGCGAGATCGAAGGCTCTGTAGTTCGTGTCCAATTCGGTTTTCCAGACCAACGTAACATCTTGCGTTAGTTGAACTGCCTGCACGACCGACTTGCAAAATTCGGTCTCCGTCAATAATCCACTCAGTCTGGCTCGTGACGTCTGGATTTTCAGAGTCACCGAAATTGTAAACATAGCGAATCCAAGTGACATCACCGATCGTCCTCACAAGTGCACACTTTCGATAGTGTCGTTCACGACGAGGACCGTCTTCATTGGGACCAACGATTGACCGTTGAATTGAGAGGGTATTGTAACTCTGTCGAAGTCGAGCGAGTTCCTTGATCGAGGACTGTAACGCCAGAAACTGTGACTCTTCCCAGCCAGCTGTCAGCCGTTCGTCTGTGATGGGTGCGTCATCAGCAACAGTCGTGCGGATCATCCACACAAATGAAAAGAGAACAAGGTTGAGCACCAGGATACGCATGAGAGGTTACCAGGGATTGATTAGCCGAATATCATCATAAGATACTTTGGAGATTGGAGCGGACATCACCTCTTCATACCAGGGTTCATCACGACAGACTTCGAAATCAGGATCTTGACGAATGAGCTCCGAATTACTTCCTAAGTGGAGGGAATACGAAAGACAGAGCTGCAATCGGTCATGCGGAGGATCACACTTCGCACAAATGCGTGCTAAAGTCAGCATCGTGACAGCACTCTTCCCAAACGATTGTCCAACTGCACGCTCCACGTCATCTTTAACTTCTGGATTGAGCGGCTCGCCGGTGAGTTCCGCAGTTCGATAGTGTGCAATCGCTCGACTCAGTCGCGGCGCAGCATGTTCTGGGCTAATTTCGATTGCGGCATCAAGCTGAGCGATGGCGTCTTTATAACGAGAGATTTGCAGCAGAGAATAACCAAGGTTGCTACGAACGGTAAGAGAATCGGGCATTTCTTCGAGAGCGATTTGGTACCAATCGACCGCAGATTGATGACTACCAAGGCTGCCCGCACTGTACGCTGCGAAGGCAGCAGTGCTCGAGGAAGGCGACAGTCGGTACGCCTTCTGGAAGTCACCAAACGCTTCTGAATAGCGGTTCAATTCCAGCCGGGACCGTCCACGCAGCGCCAGTAGTTTTTCGTTTTCGCCGTCAACTTGTATCGCTTCATTCAATACGTTGATTGCTTTGTCGAATTCTTGACGGGTGATGAATTCGCGAGCCTCGGCGAACAAATCTCGCGGTGCAGACGCTTCAGGGACCTGCGGTTGCAACCCAGTCCACAACAGTCCGGCGGAACCAATGAGACAGCAGGCAGCGATCAGCCCAATCCATGATCTGGACCAAACGCTGGGAGGTTGATTGATCGAGACGTCGATCTGTTCAATGCCATCCAGTTCAGCAAGAATTTCGTCAGCAGATTGTGGACGGTCTTCAGCGTAAAAAGAAAGACAGTTACTCAGGAACTCACTAAACTTATGTTCGCGAGCATTCGCGGACCGACGACCGGCGACCGGTCCGATGGCGTGACGTTCCAGAAGATAGTCGGCAAGTTCAGTTTGGTCCAGCTCGTGAGGAACTATTCCTATCGGATGATGCCCGTTCCAAAGTTGGAAAACGCAGATCCCCAAGGAATACAAATCGGACCGCTGATCGACCTGTGGCATTTCAAAGCCGCTGTTAGGTGACGTGGCGAGCACAGCAATCAATTGCTCGGGGGACATGTAAGGCAATGTGCCACCAATGAAGTCTTCCGATGTTGGTTCTGTTGATAGATTGAAATCGATCAGCAACGGATGCCCAGCAGAATTGACCAGAATATTTGACGGTTTAAGGTCTCGATGTTGTACACCTTTTAGATGAGCATACTGCAGGGAATCTGCAAGCAGCCGAGTGAACTGAATCACCGCTTGCAAATAATTATCACCAGTTAGGACTGCCGTGCCCTGAGGCAATAACGTCAGTTGATCGTCACTACAATTTCGGTTTGCAACAGCCGCGAGAATCGTTGCTCCATCCTGCTGGCTGTGGCTGAGTGTATGGTTGAATTCCAGTACGTCCAACAATGTTGCTCGACTGTTGAACGGCATACAGATTGTCGTAAGCCCCCAGTCAGGATCAGACTCCGCCGAATAAATCGGCACGATGCCCCTGTCGAGCCACTTTGACAACGACAGTGCGTTCACGAAGTTTCAGTTCGTGAGCAAGAAAGACTCTTCCAAACGCACCTCGACCGAGTTCTTCCTTGAGCAGAAATCCAGCGACTTCATCACCCGCTTCTGGCCATTCAGGTAAGCTGTCTGCCTGGGTGACGCCGCGTTCGGAAAGAAATTGATGGATGCCGATCTGACGTTTGAGTGAATACAGCAATTCTGGAAACTTGCCAGCGAACTCAGACGATTGAATGTCCTCCCCCGCCGCTTTTCGATGGCAGTATTCCTCGTAAGCCAATTCAATCGCAACGGACTTATGAACAGTCGCCCCACCGATTTCAGCGATCGCAGCAAGAGCATCTGCAGTCTCGCCATCGCGCCAACGCTGCTTCAGCCGAGCAGCGTGTTTTCGCTGCTCTTGTAAAGTTTGAACACGAATCGTGGACTGCAAGTTCATCATTGATGTCATGTTGTATATCCCGTAGGACTGATTCGTACGAGTGGGATAGGTACTCTACGTTTACTCCACTTCCAACTTACTTGCTATGCGCTGAATTACACGTCTCACTGTGCGTTCGTTGACTTCCGTTGCCGAGGCGATTTCGTCGATCGTTGCTCCATTGCGACGTAATTCCAGTATTCGGAGATAGCGTTCTGGCTCGTCCTGAGTCATTAACTCCCATTGTTCAGCAGCGATCACGATCTGACTCGCACGTTCCGCATTGTGATCAGGAAGTGCAAGCACAAAACTGCCCTGATTGGTGCTGACTTCTCGATTGACGTTTTGTTTTTCTGCTTGAACATTGCGTCGGAATTCACCTCGCACTTTTCTCTTTGCAATGGTCACAAGGAAAGCAATCAGTCGTTCGGGAGAATCGAGATCTTCCAGACGATCACGATGTTCATACACCGTCATCCAAACGGCCTGTGCAAAATCGTTGGAATCGAGTCTCGACCGCATTCGATCATCAAGTCGCCGTCGAATCGTTCGCATCACGTACGGTCCGAATTCTTCAACAACCTGCCGAAACGCATCTTCTGAACCATCTCGCAATGTATTGCGAAATGCCACAAAACTCTGATCGCTGAGATCATCTGACGTCATTAAGGAACTCCTGGTTGCAATGAGTATCGGCAATTGGGCAGAGCGAGGCAAGTAGTTTTTGAGTCGCAAAGTAAGTAGGGGGCAAACGATCATTGATAGTCTGTACTCAAAGCCCCTCTCCCCAGAAGTCAGCTCGCGAAAACAAAGTTGACCTGGTTATGGGAGAGAGGGACGGGGTGAGGGAGACAGCAATCGTCACGTCGAAACTTTTCCGAGCACTTCTCCAGCTCCTCGTCCTAACCTCCTCCCCACAGCCAAGTTGTTAGCGAGAACGAAGATCGAATGTGGGGAGAAGGGACATGTTGAGCCGCTTTTCGGTGAACGACGAAACGCGGTTCGCTGTTCCACTGGGGACACTCGAATGCAGTTTATCAGCTGTTCACCGATTCGAAACTTTTTCCAAATTCTATGTCCGCTTACATCTGCGTTTCGCCACAAGTAGTGAGGACGAGTTGTTTCGCGTAATTCTCCCGAAGCAGCTGTCATGCAAATTCAATGTAAAGATTTAGATCGCAGATTGACAGAAAGGCAAATCATGTACAAATCCCTCTCCTCGAAAAACGCACATCATCGTCGTTCCGGCTTCACGATCATTGAGCTATTGGTGGTGATTGCAATCATTGGAATCTTACTTGCTTTGCTGTTGCCGGCCGTCCAAATGGCACGTGAAGCAGCTCGACGGGCTCAATGCTCCAACAGCCTCAAACAACTCAGCCTCGCTGGATTGAACCATGAAGAAACACATGGGTGGTTTCCAACAGGCGGCTGGAGCAAGCGCTGGATTGGTCTTCCAGGGAGAGGATACGGACCAAACCAACCGGGGGGATGGGCATTTAACGTGCTCCCGTTTGTCGAACAGTCGGCAATACGAGAACTCGGCGGAGACGATCATACCAACACTTCTCATCGAGAAGGGAACGCCCAACGTCTGCAAACGCCGCTGCCGATTTTCCACTGCCCAACTCGCCGTGGAGCGACGACGTATCTCAACTCGCGTGACTTTTTATACTCGAATTCCACACCACAGGTTGCTCGAAATGATTACGCTTTTAACGGCGGGCACCGCTGGTCACGATATGGAGATGGCCCCGACCTGTTGCAAAACGCTCAGCACTTTGTTTGGCCCGACATGTCGGAAATGACTGGTCTCAGCCACCAGCGTAGTCAGGTCAAACACCGAGACATTACCGATGGTACTTCCAATACTTACATGGTCGGCGAAAAGCATATCCGCAGTGATCACTATTCGACAGGTGAAGACCAGGGTGATAACGAGTCCGTCTTTAGTGGTGATGACCGTGACCTGATTCGATTCACCGGTTCCGAAAGAGATGTCTCTTACCGCCCGCGCCCTGACAACTTCGCTTCAAGCCAAGAAGGCTTTGTCTTTGGAAGTTCCCATGCCGGTGGATTCCAAATGGCTCTCTGCGATGGGGCGGTGAGAATGATCGCATTCGAGATCGATCAGTCAATTCATAGTCGACTCGGCAACCGCAAAGATGGAAAGACAGTCAGCTTCTAATTCGATTTAATTGAACGTCCAAACGACACGACATTCCGCTTCACTAAAAATTTCAGGAGATTCATAATGCCATCTCAAAATCGTCCGATGCTTGTCCAAATGTTATTCATTTTATTTCTCACAATGTTGGTGGTTGGTTGTGGAGATTCGGTCATTGAATCCGTCGACGAAGTGGTACGTTGCCGTAGTCTCCCTGGCGACCGAGCCGCTCGACCCTTGGAAGCATGGAAGTATGAGCTGATCAGCCAGACCGCTTCACAGATTGAATTCGGAGACAAGGGGTTAACTCTTCCACAAATCAAAAAGCGACTACGGCAAATACCGGACGAAAACCTACCACAAGAAATTGAAGACTTCGACCAGAGCGTTGAGTACGTCATCTTGGAAATGGAAGTGCGTGGCGAACTCAGTCGACTCTCAGAATTGGACGCTGAACTCGCATCAGTTCCGTTCACTTTGGCAACGACAGTCATCGATGAAGCATAGCCCGGCAACGCCTATAGTCCGATAGTTCTGGGCTATACACAAGGAATCCAGGTAGCATATTTAAGCTCACGCATTATAAAGTCAATACTCTCTCGAATGAGTCGCCCACATCCACTCTACGGGTTCTTTCAACCAACCAACGTTCCTTTTTTCAACCTTCGAGAGCCACGTTATCTCACTGAGGATTACACACTTTCTAAGCCTCATCAAAGGTTCGTTTGATGGGACACGATTTGCATCGTCGTGACATTGAGTGATTTTCCGTCAAGGGGATCTTGTGAACTCGTCTCGTATTTCATGGTATCGTTTTGTCGTTGATGGCGATGCAATCTCAGACAAAAAACAATGGCACCATAAAGCGAACGAAGTTGTCAACTCGGGCGTTATCGAAAGTTGACGGTTCGGAGAAGTCTGTTGTGGCGATTGAATCACCATCGAAGCCAATTCGAATTTTGGGATATGCCCGCGTGTCAACTTCGCAGCAAGAAATTCAATCTCAGATTGACGAATTGAAGAAACACGGTGTCACGCACAACCTGATTTTTATCGATAAGATTTCGGGAGCGAAGGACGTTCGACCGGGGCTTGATGCTTGTTTGAAAGAGTTGCGGGATGGGGATGTGCTTTTAGCTTGGCGGTTGGATCGGCTTGGTCGCTCGGTTCGGCATCTTGTTGATTTAGTCGAGACGCTTCAGAAACGTGGAGTTGGATTTCGTTCGATTTGCGATGGAGCGATCGACACGACGTCTGCCAGTGGGGAACTGGTCTTTATGATCTTCTCGGCACTGGCTCAGTTCGAATGACGTTTGATTTCCGAACGCACCAAAGCTGGACTCGCTGCCGCACGTGCCCGTGGTCGATTGGGAGGACGACGTCAGATCGAACCGGACAACTACAACCGAGAATTTCAGGTTTCAGAGTCTTTCGGTGGGAACACCCAATCGTGAACATGATGCACAATTTTTTGTAGACGTTCCAGTCCGATTCTCTCACGATAAATTGACGACATGTCGTCTCGTGCGTGACCCATAATGAAATCGACAGCGACTTGATCAGCAGATTCTCCTGCGATTGTTTCGAAGGTGTGACGGAGAGTGTAAAATCCGAATCTCGGTTTGTGGAGATCGAGATTTCGACTCAACTTTCCGAATTGTAACTGAACAGCATCAGTCCAAGATCGTTTCTCTGTTTCACTCTCGCGCACCCAGCGATGACCATATTTCGTGATGAAAATGATATCCATATCCAATTCTGATTTCGGCGTAGGACGATTTTTAATAACACTCTGCAATGCTTCGGCTGTTTCAGGCCAAATAGGGCATCGGCGTTGAACCGCCGTCT
>JABJMI010000549.1 GCA_018659505.1 Planctomicrobium sp. | reverse complement strand
TTCGAGATCGTTGAGATCTTTTCGCTTTAGGTTTTCTTCAAGAGCATACTCACAGGCAGTCTTGTCGATCACGTCTACAATCCGGCAAGGAATTGTCGTCAGACCTGCTTTTTGAGCCGCCTGCCAGCGGCGTTCACCAGCGATCAGTTGATACGCACCCTCAAAATCACGAACGATGACCGGCTGGATCACACCATGCTCTTTGATGCTCGCTGCCAGCTCGCCGAGCGATTCTTGTTCGAAATGCTTTCTTGGCTGAAAGGGATTGCGAACGACTTGAGAAATTGGAAGGTAACTGAGTTCGCCAATCGCCTTCTGATCTCCAGATTGTTCGATCGGAGCGGGTGTATTGCTTCCCAGCAAAGCACTGAGACCACGGCCAAGACGACGATTCGGTGTGACAGCTTGTTCATCAGACATAATGTGCCTGTCTCCTTACAGACTTCCTATAATCAGCAGATTCCGATCTGCTGTCGACTCTCTTCACGCTCTTGCAGCGGGTCGACATTACTCATTCGGCAAGTTCTGACTCTCTCCTGAAGTCCGGACAGGGTTGAATCGCAGTTGACGCAAGATTCCTATTCGACTCGTTGAACCACGCAATTTGCGGGGACTGGGATTTACGTAAGACGTAGATACGAGTTTGCGGTTTAGGGTCGAGTCAACTTCCATAATTCGACTGTTTGCTGTCGGTTTTCCTCAAGATGTTTTGGTGGGAAATCATCAAGTAAGACGAGATCGCTGGGTTGATAACTGAATTCTTCTATCAACTTAGCCAGTTCGGATTGCTTTTTGAGTTCTTGCATTTCTTCGAGTGCATGTGGTCCGAGGACTAGAAATGTTGGTAACTCAGGCTCATTCAGTTTTGGCTTCAGCATCGCAAGGTTCGAGCCAGGTTGCGCGATGAATTCGAATCGAAGAGAGCTTTGACTTGCGAGATGGTAGTACAATCCCGGTTCTCCAATCACATAGACAATGGCGTTGAGATCTCCCAGCTGTTTTGTGGTTCCCGCACTAGATTGCATTTCGTAAACGATTGCAGTCGAAATATCCTTGAACTGGCTGCGGTTTTGATAGGTTGATTCTCCAACTCCTGACTTGAACGTGAAGAACAGACAGAGACCTAGTAATCCAAAACGGCGAATTAGCCTCACGCCTGATTGAACTTCTGATTGATCAAGTGTGAACTTCAGGTGAGCTGCCAACCCTAGCCCGGTCGCGATAAAGATGCTGATCATGAATGGCATCATGAGACGTGGATAAGGTCGATAGGTTGGAGTAAATACCAACAGCCCAATCAACCACGCTGCGAGTATCCAAAAGCCGTGTCGCTCGATCTCTTTGTTCTTGCGGAGTCCATCAATCGCAATTAATAGGAGTAAGATGAATGGTTTCTCAATCGTACAAATCAAAATGAGCAAGAAGATGAGGAACCAAAACTTTCTGTTCCATTGACTGATCTGCGGCTGACGAACGAACTGTATTAAGCAACCGGCGACAAGCACGCCGAACATGGTCAGAGTGGAATAGAAGTGCTGGTTCTCAAGCTGTCGAGATGCTGAATCCCACCACCCGCTGAAGCCAACGACGTACCCGGCATGATTCTTTGCCACGGCTGAGTAACCACCGAATTCTTGCAGGCTCCATAGGAACGGGGACCATAAAAGAAACGCTCCGCAGGCAATGAATAGTAACGTCCCGATTCGTGGTTGCCACTCGCTTCGCTTGGGACGGTCAAAGACAATCCACCCAGCGAGTCCTGCTCCTAATATCGCTAACGGCAGCCAACCGTTGTATTTCGTCCACCACGCAGCGGCGGTGAATAACGCCGCTCCAATCGCTGCAATGGAGTGACGATCTCGAAACGCGATCGATCCACATGCCACTGCAAGAACCATGAACAGGCAAACTGGAGTATCGGTGAGAACTGCTCGGCTGTATTGGATTAGGAAATCGTTGAAGGTTGCAACTGCTGCGGCTGCAAGTGCGGCTTCTTTGCCGGCAATGAGTTTCGTCAGCCACCAAATGGCAGCGACCAACGCTGTTCCCAACACGATATTCACCCAGACAACGGCATGGGGATTTCCGGTTAGGATGAGAACCCATTCTAGAATTGCGGGAAAGAGTGGTGGGGCGTACAGATGTTGATCGGGATAGCGGAAGTCGAGATGACTCGCATAGAAATTCGAGGCATAGACCCCTTCATCAAAATGTTCTACCGAGATGTGCTGAAGTTGCCAGGCACGAAGTGCAAAAGCAGTGACCAACAAGAGCCCTAACAAGAGTTTAGGGATCATTGGTGAGGATGGAGGTAGATTTTCGTTCTCTAATTCGTCCATCGAAATGAGTCTTGACTAATGGCAGAGCTCGACACAATCAAAGTGTCTGTAAAGTTAATTTCTCGTAGCGGAGTACAGCGTATGGAATATCGGGTGTTGATGACAATGGAGCGTTCACGTTATCTCTAACGGCGGATTCCCTCTGTTTTCCTAATATTCTGACGGGAACCGAACCTATTCCACCGGTTGGTGATTGATTTGATTCAATGATACAATTGACTACGAATTCTGATCGAAAGAAACCACGTGATCATTTCACTTTGGAGTCCGGTATGCCGTTGAATCCCTCCCGTAAGCGAGTCCATCCTGTTGGAATCGATCTAGGGACGACGTATTCTTGCTTGTCCTATCTGACTCCAGAAGGTCAGCCGGTCACGCTGCCGAATTCTGAAGGTGAGCTTTCTACGCCCTCTATCGTTTTCTTTGAGGGAGATGAGGTCGTTGTTGGAACGGAAGCGCTACGGAATTCAGTCATGAATCCGGATCGGACTGTGCAACATGCAAAACGATTCATGGGAGACCCCAATAAGTGTTGGATCTTTGATGGACATGTTTACCGACCTAAAGATATCTCTGCCCTGATTATCCGGAAGTTACTCGATGGTGCCGAAGAGAGGCTCGGGAGAATTCGCCACGCTGTCATCACCGTCCCAGCACAGTTCAGCGACGTGCAACGGCAATTGACAATTGAAGCGGGAGAAGATGCCGGACTTGATCGCGTTGACATCATCAACGAGCCGGTCGCCACTGCGATGTGTCATGTTCTGAGTGAAGGAATGTGGTTCGCTGAACTCGCGGAGGACCAAACCGTTCTCGTCTTCGATTTAGGTGGTGGGACATTCGACTTATCGCTAGTGCAATACAATCAAGACGAAGTCAAAGTGATCGCATCAGGAGGTGATCTCCGTTTGGGTGGTCTCGACTGGAATCAGCGACTTGAAGACTTTGTTTGCGAGGAATACACCAAAACATCTGTGAATGATCCGCGGGTTGATCGTGAAACGATGCAGAGTCTAGCGATTGAAATCGAACAGGTGAAGCGAAGCTTAAGTGTTCGAGCAAAAGTCTCTTTATTGATGCAGCATGAAGGGCGTCGCAAAAGCTACAATATTGATCGGGATCAATTCGAAATCTTGACCAGTGATCTCGTGTTACGAACTGAAGACATCACAAAAGGAATGCTGAAGGCTCACGGGAAAGGTTGGGCGAATGTCGATTCGGTACTGGTGACCGGGGGAGCTTCTCGGATGCCGATGGTTCGCCAAATGTTGAAACGCCTGAGTGGGACCACGCTCAACACAACACTTTCACCAGACCAATCGATTTCTCATGGAGCAGCCTTTTATGCCGGAATGTTGCTGAGCGGTCGTTCCTTGGAGAAGTCGTCTCTCGACAAATCAACCACAACACGGTTGGAAAACTTCCGACAACAAAGCGTAACGGGCCGATCTTTGGGGATTTTAATTCGTGATCCAGAAACGAACGAACGCAGACCGCATTATCTCATTCCAGCGAATACACCTCTTCCTTGTGCTTATCGTCAGAACTTCGGAACCGTGACCGAGAATCAAAAACGTGTTCATCTGCATATTGTGGAAAGTGGAGCGACTCAAGGAGAAGAATACGTGGAACTCGGTGAATGTTTCATCGACAACCTGCCTGCGGAATTGCCAGAACGGTCACCGATTCAAGTGAATATCCATTATGACGAGCAAGGACGAGTTCGAGTGAGTGCGATCGAGTTGGAGAGTGGGACTCAAGTTCGAGCGTCGATTGTGAGAGATGAAGGTCAACCGAAACACTCGATAGCCGAGTCCAGCGATTCCATCATTTCAGGGGATAATGATTCAGCGGATGAGGAAAATAGGTCATCTGAGGAATTACAAAGCGATGTGAGTGGTTCTATCAGTTCCGCTTTTGAAGCAGATTTGCTTCGCATTGATACGGAATCGAGTGAGCAAAGTCGTAAGAAAGCGCCTCCTAAGAAGAAACAGAAATCCTCCCGCAAGCAAAAACGTTCTGGATCTCCGCCAAAGGTTTCCAAGACAGTTTCGCTGGAAGAGGCGGAACGTCCTGTTCCGTTGTGCAATCGATGCGGAACCGTGCTTGAAAAAGGAGGAGACTGTCCAGCATGCGCTACAGGTAACAACCGTAAGTCAGCGACTGCGAAAAAGAAACGCCAAAAGAAAGTCTCGCCCACAGATCCGACTGACCCGATGAACGCGGCCCCAAAGTCTAAAAAGGGACCAAGACATAGACCTCGTTAAGGCTCTATGGAGTTTCGCTATCAGATTTGGATTCCCCACACATTCTTAATGACATTGCACAAAAAAAGAGCGGTCAGAATCAAGTGATTCTGACCGCTCTAAATCTTATCAGGATTTGTTTAAGACATTTCTTGGGGACGAATTATCTTAAGTCACCTGTGTCTGATTTTAATTAGTTACAAGCACCACAAGGAGCAGCACAAGTTGGTCCGCAAGCTGGAGCACATGCAGCAGGAGCAGCACAGGCTGGAGCACATGCAGCAGGAGCTGCACAAGCTGGAGCACAGGCAGCAGCTACTGGAGCACAGCAGCTGTCGTTACTCTTGAGGCATCCACCAAGTTTGCTACAGCGATCACGCATGCTTTTGCACCATCCACGAACACGGTTTGTTCGCTTAACTTTGCATCAGTGATTTGGTGCACAGCAATCTGAAGGTGCTGGTGCACAGCAAGCTGGAGCACATGCAGCAGCAGGAGCTGCACAAGCAGGTGCACATGCAGCAGGAGCTGCACAGGCTGGAGCACAGGCGTTGCTGCAAGGAGCAGCACAGGTTGGTCCGCATGCGTTTGCACTTGGTCCACAAGGGGCTGCACAAGTAGGTGCAGTGTCACAACAGGTAGGTGCTGGAGCACAGCATCCACCACGCCCGAACAGACCAGCATCAGCGATATTAACGCTAGAAGCGATCAGCAGGGCAGCAGCTAAAGTAGTCCACTTCATCTTGAAATCTCCTCGACATCGTCCCGGGGTTTTTGGATTGTGGATTCCAATAACCAGAACGTACTGTTCTGATTTGAGGGTCTCCACCACTCACCATGAATGTTTGGGTCCATGCCTATGATTTCGACCAGCCGAGTTCGCCAGACGAGGAACAGTTCAAGAAATTCAGACTCGAATCGAACCGCATGACAGCAGTACCGATTATGTCGATCTTGACGTCGTAGCAGGAATCAAAGAGGCTGTCCAAACAGTCTTTTCAAATACGTTCCCAGGAGAAATAGCTCAGAGGTGTGACATTTCAGCGACCGATTATATGTTTTTCGGAGCAATCATTTTACTAAGTGTTGTAACTGTCAAACTTTTACACTCTTCAAAATATCCAATGATTGAAGTTCTGAAACCAGCAAAGATGTTTACGTTAGTCGCTTTGTCTGGATGGGTATTGGCTTGCCTGATGAGTTGTCAGGGTTTCAGTATAAATGGAGACACTCCTGCAATATTGGATCAAGTCTGGTATTGGACCGCTGTTGTTTCCTGCTGTCCCCTTATTTCAATCCTGGGAGCGAAGCGTCCGACCTCTCGTGTTTGGACGTGGTTTATTATTGTTCCATTAATTGCAGTCTTGGGGTGGCCAGCTGTTACGGTCCTCTCGCAGTTTCCTCGATTTACTCCTTTGGAAATCCAGCTCCCCGTGTTCATTGGGTTTGTTTTGGTACTCGTCATGGGTGTTGGAAATTACCTGGGGTCACGATATGCCTTAAGTGCTTTCTTTTGTGGGGTCGCGATATTACTGACACTTTGGCCTCTTTCGAACTTGTTCGAGGGTGATATTGCTTCGACAAATTACTGGAGAGCCGCAGCTGCTTTGGTTCTGGGAGTTGCCATGCTGCATGGATTCCGACAATCTGAACGTCCAATGTTGGAAGAATCACCATTTGACAAACTTTGGTTTGACTTCTGTGACAGCTTTGGCATTGTCTGGTCAATGAGAATTCAGGATCGTATCAACCAACTTGCAGAACAAGAGAAATGGTCAGTTCGACTCGGAACTGAAGGTTTCAACTGGCAAAAAGGTATTGCTCTTGAAGAGCAAATACATTCTACAGAACGTCTCGAACAGACACTTCGCTGGCTTTTAAGACGATTTGTTGAGCCAGAATGGATCGATCAACGTCTCAAGATGAGTACAACAAGCACGAGAGATGAATCGTCAACTCGCGATATAGAAGAATTATGATCGAAAAATCATTAGATACGAAATTGGCCTCAATTCACGAGAACCTAACTGGTAGTCGAGAATTTATCATCGCCGATGCTAAAGATGCGGACATGGCGTTTGGCATGGCAGCGCCCGGCAATATTTGCGGAAGCAATGAAGGCGAATGCCGTTTCAAGTCTCTGGAAGAATATCGTGAACAGATCCGCCAGATCATACGTCAGGGGGTGGTTGATATTGTGCTGATGTCTGCCAGTACGAGTGAGAAGTTGTGTCTTGAGGAACGTCTGTTCGAGAATTCACATATTACACCAGCCATTCGTGCCAACGATGCGACGGATGTCTTTGCGTTCCGGGGAAGCACGATCCCACAAGAACATGCTTCCCCTTTTCGAACGGCACAGCTTGATCATGCTCAATGCGGACATCTTGACTGTTCGCCTGAAGAACGAGGGCGGGGAGCAAACCTAGGACTTTATTCAGTCACGTTTAATAATGACCGTACTCTCGATCTCGAAACGCTGAATGCCTACAACGATTTTCGTGCCGAGGCAGAAAGAAAAGGGTTTCGACATTTCCTGGAAGTCTTCCATCCCAACATTCAAGAGTCTGTCTCAGCTGAGACGGTTCCATACTTTATCAATGATGTCATCGCTCGAACATTAGCTGGTGTGGCTTCCGCAGCGAGACCGGTCTTTCTGAAGATTCCATACCCGGGACCCAAAGCACTCGAAGAACTGGTTGCTTACGATCCACACTTAATCGTTGGTATTCTTGGTGGATCATCGGGGACGACACGTGATGCTTTTCAAATGATTCATGATGCCCAGAAGCATGGTGCTCGTGTTGCATTATATGGAAGGAAGATTAACCACGCAGAAAATCAACTCGCGTTTATCGAGTTCCTCAGGCATATTGTTGATGGCGTGATCTCGCCGGCAGAAGCGGTGCAAGCTTATCACTCGGTCTTGGAGAAACTCTCAATTCAACCGCATCGACCACTCGAAGAAGATCTGCAATTAACGGAAAGTGTCATGAGTTACGGTGGCGAACAACCTTCTCAAGAAAAGCAAGTTGCTTCGATTCCGCCGTCCGTGAAAGTTGACTTTAGCAAAATGAGTAGCGAGGATCGCCTCGCTTATCATCGTGAACGCATGAAGAATCTCTAGTTCATTGCGACTACAGATCAAGATTTTGCCACACACTTAAAGTGTGGGGCAAAGCAGCATTTTAATGAATCATGCTTATCCAAGAATTCTGATCATGCTTTGATTGAGAACTCTTTTGCAAAGCAACAATATGTTGCGCACACGTTACTCGTGGCTTTAAGACGATTTCTTCACCATCGTTCAGTCCAGACAGAATCTCGATCGAAGCGTCTGTTGATATTCCAACGGTGACAACTCTTGGCTCAACTTCATCACCCTTTTTGATGAACGTCAGATGTTCATCACCAACCTCGACAACAGAATGCAAGGGAACGTAAACGGCGGCGGAGCGTTGAGCTGCAATAATGTTGGTTGTCGCTGTCATTCCTGGAGCAATTGTTCGTGCCAATTCCGGGTCGGCTTCAACATCAATTATGACACGATACTCTCGAAGGTGGTAATTCGGGTATTTCCCAGCCATCGGAACACGTGAAATTTGTTTAACTCGAGCCTCGTACTGATCGAGACCTTTGGCATCGACATTGATCAGGACAGGTTGCCCAATTTGAATCAGTCGAATGTTCGATTCATGAATGCGAACATTCACCTGCAAATGATCACGGTCGGGAATTTTGGCAATCTGTTGCAGATAACGCATTGAGCTGCCTTCGTCGATTCTTGCAGATGAACTGGAACTGACTTTGGCATAGATCACTTCGCCTGATTTCGATGCTCGAATAATGCAGGCTGCGATGTTTTCTTCTAGCCGATCCTGGTATGCCTGGTAAATGTCACGTGATCGAGTTCGAGATCGGACGCTGATTTCTCGTCTTAGAATTGAAGACCTGCTAGCAAGGTCAACACGTTCCAGCTCTCGTTCGGCTTCGTCAGCGATCGCTTTTAACTGAGTTCGTGTTCGAGTGAACGTAAAGTCTCTGAGAACTTTCAGTTTGTCCTCTGCAAGCTCATATGCTTGTTCTTTCTTGAGAACATTAATCCGCTCGTTTTCCCGATCAGAGACTGATCGGTATCCAAGTTGAACCATGTCTGCAACAAACTCCAGTTTCTTCTCAGCTCTTGCGAGGTCTTCTTCCGCTAAAGCAACTGAAGCCTCCAAACTATGGAGCTTTTGTGGATACTCCGCTTCAAGATAACCATCCAGTTGAAGTCGAGTTAGTCGCTTTTGGAGTTGAGCAGCAGCGAGAATACTCTGATTTGTCAGTTTCTGAATCTGTAAGTCTTCTTCAGCATCCGCCAGCTTCGACTGAGCCTTGACCAAAAGGACAGCCCGTTCCTGGAATCGTTTGCGGATGTCAGATGAATCAAGCTCTGCGACAATCTCACCCGCTTCGACCCAGCTTCCCTCAGGGATGATCGAAAGAATACGTGTCGACCACTCACATTTGCTGATTAAGATATCGTTATCTGCACTTTCGATTTCCCCCGTTTGACTGAGGACTTGTTCCAGTGAACCACGCGAAACAATTGTGAATCCATCACTTGGAACAACTGGCAGTTGCTCTGTGATCGCCAATGACGCCACTGGTAAGAAGATTCCTGCGCAAACGAGTAAGATGAGTACACACTTGGTCACAGATCCTCTGCGCAACGAATTTTTTTCGTATGAGTCAGACATGTGCTGATTTCCAGGTGGGGTACACTTCCAACATGAAATATTGGAGAGTACGGTCAAAAGTGACTTGATCGAGGAGGGATGCGATCAAAACAACTCATGGAGGAGGGAGGTTTAGTATGTCTCAATGAAGGGAATACCCCACAATCCATAGACATAAACCTATATGGAGTTTATAGGCAAAAGCGACTTTGTCTACCTTTATTCCGAGTTGCAGTCTTAAGAGGCTACAGAATATCGAATTCAAAAGTCAGAATCGACGAGATTCATTCAATTGGACGCATTATCACAAGTCGCGACGTAAGGCTGCACTTTGCATAAAGTAGAGCATCGATTACTCCATGAGCCAAGACTTAGTTTTCCTCAACGATTTTTACAGCATTGATAGCCGTTCGTCGGCTAGATCAATAAAGTACATCCATCGCTTCACCTGCTCCCTACACATTACAGCAAGAAACATTCGTCGTGCCTAAAACTGTTGTTCCTGCGTCTCTCCGCGAAGAATACCCGTTCGAACCGAAATCTCTTCAGATTGACGGACATCAATACTCCTATGTTGATGAAGGTTCTGGGACACCAATTTTGTTTGTGCATGGCAATCCGAGTTGGAGCTTTGCTTGGCGGAAATTCATCAAACATTTCTCGGCAAATAATCGTTGCATCGCAGTCGATCATTTAGGCATGGGACTTTCAGACAAGCCTCAAGATTATGCCTACTCGATTGAACAGCACATCAGCAACCTTTGCCAACTCGTTGAAGAACTCGATTTGCAGAATGTGACTCTTGTCGGGCATGACTGGGGTGGTTGCATTGGGATGGGAGCAGCGGGGCGATTGCCAGATCGGTTCAAGCGATTCGTAATGATGAACACCGCAGCGTTTCGTTCGCTAGAGATCCCGTTCCGTATTGCGGTTTGCCGGATTCCCGTACTAGGTGCAATAGGAGTTCGCGGCTTCAACCTCTTCGCAGGGGCAGCGATTACCCAAGCGGTAGAGAAACCATTGACGCCTGTAATTAAACAGGGTTACCTCTCTCCATATAACACCTGGCAGAATCGAATTGCAGTCCATCGCTTCGTGCAAGAAATCCCATTGAAAACTTCTCATCCAACCTACAAAACCTTATTCGGCGTGGAAGACAATCTCGCACAGTTCAAGGACCATCCATTTCTCTTACCTTGGGGTGAGAAAGACTGGTGCTTCACAACCAAATTTCTCGACGAGTGGGAGCAACGCTTTCCGAATGCCGAAACTTTTCGCATTCCTAAAGCCGGACACTACGTGTTTGAAGACGCTCACGAGATCATCATTCCACGGATGGAAGAGTTCTTGATGACAGACGTTTAACCGTTCACTTGGCGGGTTGGTTATTCCACGTCACTTCGCGTTTATCTGTCCGTGACGAAATCAGTATCCACAATTCTTAGTTTTCTGCCGCGAGACAGAACCTGCAAATTGTTCTTGAAAGCAACTTTGCCGGACACTTGAAGTGTCCGGCAAAACAGCGAATCTGCTTACGAAGCTTTTAGAGCAGCGATGACTTCATCTGTAATCGCTTTGACGATGGCGTCCATATCTCCGCCAGCAAGTGGATTGTTGCCACCTGGTTGAGAGAGGTATGCAGGGTAAGATGGTGGAGGATCGAACGCGGTTGTTTGAGGGGCGGGGACGTTGTTCTCTGAGTAACCTTCGCGGAAGGCGGTGTTGCCGCAGAGATCGCAATCTTCCATGTGGAAACGTGGATCGTCGAAACCGAGTTTCTTCTTCAGGTCGAGAAGCTCACGAGACTTCTGCTCGTTGAGGTAGGTGATGCCACCGATTTCTTTGGAGAGAATCAGGATGCGGCAATAGGCATCGAGGATTTCAGTCTTCCAGTAGGCTTCTTCCAAAGTCGCTCCGAAACTGACTGTTCCGTGATTGGTGAGGATGATGGTGTTCGTCGACTTTAGGAACGGAACAACAGTGTTGGCGAATTCTTGTCCACCTGGAGTTTCATAAGGAGCCAACGGAACTTCGCCCATGAAGACTTCGATCTCTGGCAAGACACATTGTGGAATCGCTTCCCGAGCGACAGCGAACGCAGTCGCGTGCGGCGGATGACAGTGAACCACAGCTTTGACATCGGGGCGGTGTTCCATGATTGCAAGGTGCAACAGGATTTCGCTGGTTCTCTTCTTAATGCCAGCGAGTTGGTTCCCTTTCAGGTCGACCATGCAAATGTCGTCATGTTTCATGAAGCCTTTGCAGATCATTGTTGGGCTGCAAAGAACTTCGTTTTCACCGACTCGGTAAGAGATGTTTCCATCATTGGCAGCTGCGAAACCTTTGGTGTAGACCCGACGTCCGATCTCGCAGATCCATTCTTTAATTTCCGGGTTGTTGAAGAGTGGGTGGTACATGGCGCTTCGCTTTGGTCTAGGGTTGAGTGTTTATCGAGAGCTACTTCATGAACTCTCATGTCCTCCCCCGGTGGATCACCGGGGGCTAAATGTTATTTATTCTTGATGCTTATCCTGATATCGACTGAATCGAGGAGTGCAGCACAGTATGCATCTAAAGGTTTTTTGTCTGGGTAAAATGGAGCCGAAGCTTCCGCACTTTCGCTAATAGCGACGATAGATCCTTCTCCGGAACCAATTTCATCAAAAACGACTAAAGGTTCGCCGCGTCCTCCTTCTTCGCCAACGAGTGCTGGTAAATCGAGCGGGACCACAACTTTCCAGCTGCTGCCATTCAATTCAGGATGGCACCTGGAGAGAGTCACTTTGCCGATAACTTCGCCGATTCGCATAGGAAGATAGGAATTAGGGGTTGGAAAACAGGAAAGATTCATCGCTTCGCAGCAAACTTAGCTGCGAATTGTTTTGATTAAGTTTTTCAGTTCAAAGTAAGATCGACCACTAGGATCGATACACCATACGTTGGCTCTAAGTTGCTTGCGGACGATTTTGACATCGCCGGAGTCTTGCACGACGACTGCCTTAGCTTTGCTGTTTCGATTTGTCAGACACGCTGCCCGATGAGTTTGTTCTGCAAAAATGAAGACGTCATTCGCTCCGGTTCGGCACAGTTCACTAATCGCGTACTTCGCTGCATCGTCGGGGCAACTTAGTAATTCTTTGTTGAACTCTCCTAACTCAGCGATTGCTTGCTGCACCTCTGCTGTGTAATGAACAATGGCAATGCTGAGAATTGAGTTCGTATCTGACGTAGATTGAGTTTTGGATTTCGCTGTTTGATTCGTTCGTCCTAGAACCAATCTTCGCTCACGAATTAAATCGTTCGCAGCTGGTGTGATGATTGCTTTTTGTGAAACTGCGACCACTTGCCCAGTTGTCATTTTCTCCAACAGGTCCGCTGTGATAACTGTTTCAGTGAGTGATGTTTGCGAAGCTGTTTTTAGGACTACACTTTGCTGTACTGGTTTCGTAGGCAATGTTTTTTCAACAGGCACAACTGCGGCATCTGAAGCGTCCGGGCTGAGTTGGCTCAGCACATTGGCAACGATGCGGTCGATGGTGT
>JABJMI010000295.1 GCA_018659505.1 Planctomicrobium sp. | reverse complement strand
GGAACTCGTCGTCATTATTGGTAAAACAGGTTACGAAATCGCAAAAGGGGAGGCGTTTGAACATGTCGCTGGCTACTGCAATGGTCACGATGTTTCAGCACGCGACTGGCAGATTGGGAAACCGGGCAAGCAGTGGCTACTTGGGAAAACACCCGACACGTTTGCCCCAATCGGACCGTGGTTAGTCACCAGCGATGAAGTTGGCGACCCACATACGTTGGACGTAAAATTGCGATTAAATGGCGAGCAGATGCAAAATGGCAATACTAAAGAGTTCATCTTTGGAGTCGATGAAATCATTGCCTACGTTTCACAGATCATGACCTTGGAACCCGGCGATGTGATCTTCACGGGAACACCTGCTGGGGTCGGGATGGGTCGTAATCCACAAGTTTGGCTCAAGAACGGAGATTCTGTAGAAGTTGAGATCTCAAAACTTGGAGTCCTCAAGAATAACGTCGTTGGTTAACTGTTTACCCCGTTTTGCCAGACACTTAAAGTGTCTGTATATAGATAGTGCTCGATTCTTCTTCCACGGATTTTTGAAACATGACGACACTTCTCGTTGCCCTAGGATCGTTTTTCGGATTTATAGTTGCCTACCATACTTATGGTCGTTGGCTAGCAACGAAGATTTTCAATCTCGATCCTGAAGCAGAAGTTCCGAGTAAGCAGTTGCGGGATGACGTTGACTTTGTGCCAACGAAGAAAAGCGTCATCTTCGGTCATCACTTCACCAGTATCGCTGGAACCGGACCAATCGTTGGACCGGCAATTGCGGTCTTCTGGGGTTGGTTGCCTGCTTTATTGTGGGTTGTCTTAGGTTCCATTTTTATTGGAGCCGTTCACGACTTCGGAGCACTCGTAGTCTCAATGAGAAATCGTGGTCAAACGATTGGCGAAGTCGCTGGACGTTTAATCAATCCGCGAGCTCGCCTGCTATTTCTGCTCATCCTGTTTTTTGCCTTAACCCTAGTCTTGGCGATCTTCGGCTTGGTGATTGCCGTCATATTTCAAAATTACCCTGAATCTGTGTTATCAGTCTGGTTGGCAATGCCGATTGCGATGGCGATTGGCTATTGGGCTTTCAAAAAAGGGGGAAGCCTGCTTGGTCCATCAATAGCGGCTCTGTTTCTGCTCTACGGCGCGATTTACGTTGGTGTCGAATACCTGCCAATTAGCTTCAATGGAATGACAGAAACAGTCGTTGAGTCTTCAATCGACGTAGCGACAGGTGAAGCCTTAGAACCCAAAGAAGTCGAAAGCCCAACCGGTTGGGTTCAGTTTCAGCTGGGGACGATGATCCTTCCCGTATCACTCCCGATGGTCAACCCTGTTGTTGCCTGGACAATGATTTTGATGGTTTACTGTTTCATGGCATCGGTACTCCCGGTTTGGTTGTTGCTGCAACCAAGAGACTACGTCAACAGTCATCAACTGTTTGTGGCTTTGGCACTACTCGTCGGGGGACTTGGAGTCGCTGGGCTCACGGGGACGGCAGATCTCACCGCGTCAACACCTGCGATTGTTGAGAAAAGCGCGCTTCCGGCTCATGCTCCGATGATATTCCCATTCCTGTTTATCACGATTGCCTGTGGGGCCTGTAGCGGATTTCATTGCCTTGTCAGCAGCGGAACAAGTAGCAAGCAAGTCGAAAACGAAGACGATGCTCAGTTTGTTGCTTACGGATCGATGTTACTGGAAGGGGCGCTCGCGGTCATTGTGATTTTGGCATGTACAGCTGGAGTTGGGATGGGGCATTTCACTAAGAACACCGACGGCACGTACGCACAAACAGTCGACACAGCGGGGGCTCCGATTGTGGGACGGGAAGCATGGGTGAAGAAGTACGATTCAACAAAAGGTTGGAGTGATTTCAACCTAAAAAGTAAGGTCGGTGCTTTCGTTGAAGGAGGTTCCAACTTCCTATCCTCGATTGGGATTCCGCTGCGATTTGGAATCGGAATCATCGCGACCCTCGTTGCCTGTTTCGCAGCCACAACATTGGACTCCGCGACTCGTTTGCAAAGATATGTCATCCAGGAACTCGGAGGAACGCTTCGATTACCACCATTACAAAACAAATATGGCGCCACAGGAATAGCAGTCGCATTGGGACTGGCAGTTGCGATGATTCCCGCTGGACCAGGCAAGCCTCCCGGGACTGGTGGACTCATGCTGTGGCCTCTATTTGGTGCGACGAATCAATTACTGGCAGGTCTCGCATTCATGGTGACAGTCTTTTACTTGTGGAGACGAAGTAAGCCGATTCTGTTTGTGTTGTTGCCAATGATCATGATGCTCCTCATGCCCGCACTCGCGTTGATTTTGCAAATGAAGGGTTGGCTCGCTGCTGAACCGGAACCAAAGTGGATGCTCTTTGGGTTTGGGGCACTGATTCTTGGATTGCAAGTTTGGATCGTGATTGAAGGTTTCTTGCTATGGCCGAAAGTGAAAGGTGAATTGGAAAACCCTTTGCCACCACTGACTCAAACATCTCCAAATGCTGCTACAAGCGTTCCGAACTGTTAGAACATAGCGATTCTCACACATTGAATTGTGAGGCGAATCGACTGTTTGATTTCACTTGAACTGAAGTTCATGTCAACTGATCCCCCAAAACAAATAGAAACCTTCCGACCGAATTACTTTCGGGTTTGGGCGATGTTCTTTCGGAACTCGTTGATTCGCGAAATGACGTTTCGCGGAAACTTTCTCATTGAGCTTGTGACCCGCGCCTTCTGGTTCACTGCGCAGCTTGTTCTCTTCGATTTGATTTATCGTCATGTGCCGACCATTCAGGATTGGTCGCGCGAAGAGTATTTTGGTTTTATGGCAACCGGGATGCTCATCAACGCTTTCGTGGAAGCGTTCTTTATGCCGAATTGTGCGAACTTCAGCGAACTCATTCGGACTGGCGATCTCGACTTTGTACTGCTCAAACCGATTGACACTCAGTTCCTGATTTCATTCGAGAAAGTCAATTTCGCAATGATCAATCAAATCCTCCTGGGCGGCGGATTGCTCTGCTATTCGATTGTTCAATCTGGTGCGGAGGTGACCGTAGGGAGGGTGCTCATCTACCTGCTTTTGATAGGCGTAGGTGTCGCATTCTTCTATAGCATGATGATCACCTTGGCAAGTACGTCAGTCTGGTTCGGGCGAAATCAGGGTCTGTATGATTTCTGGTTCTACATCACCATCTTCGCTCGCTACCCGCAAGGTTTTTACAGACAGTCCTTCGGGGGCGAAATTATCTGGTTTGGGTTTTCGTTTATCATCCCGATCTTATTGGTGGTCACCGTTCCATCTCGATACGTGCTGGGGAAAACCCTCAGCCCGAACTGGACGGTTCTTGTCATCGCTCCGGTGGCGACATTCGTGTTACTGTTGATCTCTCGAAGAATTTTCAAGTGGTCGCTGGGCAACTATCGAAGTGCAAGCAGTTGAGTGAGGCAAAGAATCTCAGCGATCTCAGTCCCCAGGAACTGGCAGCTCGCATTAAAGCGGAAGCCGCTCACCTAGGTTTTTCCCTAGTCGGCATTGCCCCTGCTGCGAGACCAGATACGCTCGACTTCCTCCACGATTGGCTTAATCGTGGAATGCACGGCGAAATGGGATACATGTCGCGCCGGAAAGATGCCTATGCACACCCAAGCGGAGTCATGCCCGAAGTTCGCTCGCTGATTCTGCTGAGCATGAACTACAGCAACGAGCAGTCATCGGACTCCGCAACAGGTCGAATCGCCAAATACGCGACTGGTGAGACCGATTACCACGACCTGATGAGGAGCAGGCTGAAAAGCTTGGTGAGAATGTTACGCGAAGCTTTTCCTGAGTCACGAAATCGTGTGATTGTTGATACCGCACCACTCTTGGAGAGAGATTTCGCCCGAAAAGCTGGTCTGGGCTGGTTCGGTAAGAATACCTTGCTGATCAACAAATACGAAGGCAGCTATTTCTTTCTCGCTGGGATATTGACTGACCTCGAATTGCCAGCGGATTCACCTCACGAAACCAGTCATTGCGGGACGTGTACTCGCTGCCTGGATGCCTGTCCTACCGATGCTTTTGATGGTCCCTATACTCTCGATGCAAGGAAGTGTATTTCGTACCTCACGATTGAACTTAGAGATCAGGAGATTCCCGACGAACTTCGTTCTGGGATCGGTGACTGGCTGTTCGGCTGTGATATCTGCCAAGACGTCTGCCCCTGGAATCGAAAGTCACCAGGAACCTCAGAAACTGAATTTTCTCCTCAATCCAGAGAACCGACTCAAGCGGTCGAGTTCCTGAACATGTCGGAGGAAGAATTTCGGCAGCGGTTCAAAGGAACTCCTCTTGAGAGAACCGGTCGAGTTGCATTAGCAAGAAACGCAGCCATTGTGCTAGGGAATTCAGGCGATTCTCAATGGGAGTCTGACCTGAAGAAGGCACTCAATGAAGGCGAGCCACTTGTCCAAGAGGCGAGTCGCTGGGCTTTAGACCAAATTTCGGATGCCCAAATTAAAGAATCGTAACAGCCAATCTGAAAGACAATACTCTCAAAAATCAAAGCACGCGAAGTTCGAATCACCTTATAAATGACTATGGTTTCGTGATTGACAAGATGCTTGCACACCTTCCGGATTCGCTGCCTTGAATTCATTTCCTTCTTCTGAGAAATCGCTTGTTCCAGAAGATGAAACGGTTGCTGGTCTTAGAACGAGATGCCATGATTATGAAAAATATGGGTCTGCGTTGTTCTGCATTACCCATCATCTCCATTTCGTTCCGATAACGTCACCGACGGTTGTTATGACGGATAAAAAGAAACTCACTACTGCCGAAATCCTCGCTCTTGCTCGTAAGGACAAGAATGCAGGTGGAGGTAGCGCAGAGGCAGAAAAGCCCGCTGAAACAGCTCCAACAGAGAGTAGCACACCGCAGGCGAAGGCGGCTCCAAAGTCGACTGCTGATATCCTGGCCGCTGCGAGAGCACAGGCTGGAGCGAAAAAAGAAGCTTCTGGCGAATCTGCCAAGCCAGCTGCAAAACCGAAATCAACAGCAGACATTCTTGCTGCTGCAAGAGCTCAAGGCGGCGGCGCTACAAAGGCTGCTCCTGCCGCATCAAAAGCAGTGGCGAAACCGGCAGCGAAGAAGGTTGAAGCTCCTGTCGGTGATCGACCTGCTTTGAAGGACATGGTTGCCGCAGTGAAAGAGTCGCAGGCAACCGGAGCTCCGATCAAGCCAAAGCTGCCAGTGGGGCGAAAGCCTCCTGTGAAGCCGAAATTACCCAAGAAGGCTGAGAAGGTCGGTCGTCGGGGATTTGTTGCACTGCTAGCAGCGATCGCGATTACCCCTTTTGTGCTCGCATGGAGTTCCGTAACCGCGATTTTAGGTATCTGGTCACTGGGAATCGCCCGCTTCATGATGCCTAATATGGTTCTTGAGCTACCATCCAAGTTTAAGGTTGGCTCCCCAGCGGATTTCCCACCGGGTGGTGTTTCAGCGAAGTTTAAAGCGAGTCGCGGAGTTTGGATTATTAACTCCGATGAATATAACGGAAAAGGAATCATTTACGCCTTGGCGTCAGTTTGTACTCACTTAGGGTGTACTCCGAACTGGCTTGAAGGTGAGCAGAAGTTTAAGTGCCCGTGCCATGGTTCCGGTTTTTATGTAACAGGTGTAAACTTCGAAGGTCCGGCTCCTAGGCCATTGGAAAGGGTCGGTATTCGACTCGCTGAGGATGGAATGTTGGAAGTTGACAAAGGTGTCAAGTTCCAGGAAGAGCTTGGACAGTGGTCAGACGGAAAGTCATTTGTAGATGCGTAATGGGTTCACTTTCAGTGAATCGGTTACTTATTGAATAAATTTAGTCAGGGTTGTTCAGGTAGTTGTATGTCGGTCACGGATTACATTCGGAAGTCGCAAATCTGGCGAAGTATATTTCGTCATCCCGCTCCGTATGATCGCAGAAATCGTGCGGTAGTCGTTCTCACAAACTTCTTCCTGCACTTGCATCCTGTTTCAGCTAAGAAGGGTGGAATTGCACTCTCCTACACATGGTGTATGGGCGGGATCACATTCTTCCTGTTTCTTGTCGAGGCACTGACTGGCGTGCTGTTGATGTTCTACTACCGGCCAACGCTGGAGTGGGCATTCACTGATATTCGAGCATTACGAGATGTGAATACACTCGGAATCATGCGAGAGATTCACCGCTGGGGTGCTCACGCGATGGTGATCACGGTCTGGCTGCATATGTATCGAGTTTTCCTGACGGGGAGCTATAAGCCTCCGCGTGAATTCAACTGGGTCGTTGGCGTGTTGCTGCTTGTTTTAACTTTACTGCTATCCTTCACTGGTTATTTATTGCCATGGGATCAGTTAGCGATCTGGGCGATTACGGTTGGTTCCAATATGGCGAAAGCGACACCGGTACTCGGTGCGGAGGGTCCAGGTTTCCAGCTTTTGAATGTCGGTGGTTATGACTTGATTACGACCGCGAGTGATGCTCGCTTTTTGTTATTAGGTGCTCGGACTGTGGGCGAAGAGACATTGAACCGCTTCTATATTTTGCATTGTGTCGCAATTCCGATCGTTGTGTCGGGTTTAATTGCAATTCACTTCTGGCGTGTTCGGAAAGATGGCGGGATTAGCCAACCGCTCTAGTGGTTGCTGATTCAGCAGTTGTTGTAAATAATTTTTGTTTTAAATATTGATAGTGTGCGGTACTAAGGAATTATGAATCCTCATCCCGATTTAACGGTTGGCGTGATTCACGGTCTTGGCTGGCTGTATCTGCTCTTGTTCTTCATGAACTTGGGCTGGGCAGTTCACAGTTTCAAGAAAGATGGTCACCACGAAAGTCTGTTTGGCGTTAAACATGTGCCAAAAGCAGTCTGGTGGGCTGCGTACGCATTCATGTTGTTAATGCTCTCAACGGCTCATCTATTTGTAGATAGTGATGCAGATGAATTTCTCATAATGCTGCCAGTGTGGTTTAAGAATATCGCTGACGCTGTGATCGCGAATCCGATCAGTTTCTTCCTGATCTCCTTGGTCATCTACGCAGCGATTATCATCCTCAGGGACTGGTGGGTGAAGCCGACAGTCGCTTGGGTTCTCTTTAATCTCAGCGTGTTGTTTATCGGGATTAGTATGACGGATTTCGACTTCCGTCAAATTGTTGGGAAGCCTGACAATGTCCCGATTCTGGGCATGCTCTATCTGGTTGGCTACACGACATGGCTCTACTTCTACAAATCCAAAGAGAACGACAAGCGAATTGCTGAAGGTCGTCCACTTCTGGAGAAAGAACAATCTGATCAGGTGCTTGTGTGGCCAGACTTGGTCTACACTGAAATGATCTGCATGATCTTGCTGACCGCCCTGCTCATCGTTTGGGGTGTCGCATTACAAGCTCCACTCGAAGAGCCTGCTTCAGCGGTGAAAACACCAAACCCATCGAAAGCTCCTTGGTACTTCCTGGGTCTTCAGGAGATGCTGGTCTATTTCGATCCATGGATGGCTGGTGTTGTCTTGCCAAGCGTGATTCTTGGTGGATTGATGGCGATCCCTTACATCGATTTCAACACCAAAGGCAATGGTTACTACACGTTTAATGAACGTAAATTTGCGGTCTCAACCTTCCTGTTTGGCTTCCTCCCGCTGTGGGTCGGAATGATCGTGCTGGGAACATTCATCCGTGGTCCCAACTGGAATATGTTTGGGCTCTATGAATATTGGGACGTCCACAAACTGGAAGTTCTGAACAATAAAAATCTATCAGACTTCCTCTGGTTAGACGCATTGGCACTCCCTCTGCCGAAGCCAGATCCCACTTCCAGCGCGTTGGCTCAACTTGGGGCAATCCTGCAAAGAGAGGGACTCGGACTGATATTGGTCGTCTTGTACTTGTTTGCGATTCCACCATTATTGGCAATCACCATTTTCAAGAAGTTCTTCATAAAAATGGGATTTGTTCGATTTATGGTCCTCGCAAACCTATTCCTGTTCATGGCGTCGCTACCATTAAAAATGGTGCTTCGATGGACATTTAACCTGAAGTATATTGTTTCGATTCCTGAATGGGTCTTTAACATCTAACTGAGTGCGTTTCTATTTCATGTTTGCACCTGTGAGTGCATGATCCCGCGATAGAACAGAGCAACGTTGAATTACAATGCCAGCAAGTGAACAGTATTGGCGAAGTCTGCCGCAAATGCACAAAGTGTTTGCAGCGAGTGCAATTTTGTTACTCGGTGTGACTTTGTTGATGATGTATAAAGACGAATCACGCTCTTGGAAGCAGTACCAAATCCAGGGCGAAAAATACCGCTTGGAGAAAATCCAAGAAGGTATGCAAGAAATCAATACCGCAGAGTATCAAGAAAAGGTCGCTGCTTTAGAATCACGAATTAACGATTTGCAGTCCGTCTGGGACAATCGTTCCGAAGAAGTAGTAGGAATGCAACGAAAGCTGGTTCGCTTAGAAGGGCAAGTTCAGATTCAAAAAGCGGAGTCAAAGTCCAAAAACGCTTCT
>JABJMI010000563.1 GCA_018659505.1 Planctomicrobium sp. | reverse complement strand
TGGTGCTGAAGAATGGAAGTACAAAGGCGACACTCCCAACATGTATCAGGTCGAACATAACGAAATGTTCAAATCGATTCGCGAAGGTAAGCCCATCAACAACGGCGAGCGAATGATGACCAGCACCATGATGGCAATTATGGGACGTATGGCAGGCTACACTGGGAAAGAAGTCACTTGGGAAATGGCAATGAACTCTCAAGATCAGCTAGTCCCAGAAATTTCCAACTGGGATACTCCGGTTGAGATTCCAGAGTTATCGATGCCCGGCTTAACACCGTTTAAATAAAAAGCTCTCCACTTGAATAAGCCGTCAGCGAATGCTGGCGGCTTATTTTTTTGTTATTCGTAATTGAACTGAGATCAAGAATTATTAAAAGAAGAAAACCGCGGAGGCACGGAGACGCGGAGAAGGAGGGAAGAGTCATTTCCGTTGTCTACTATCAGTCCGAACCAGTTGGTAATACACAGGTCGGAATTTTGTTAAGCTATGATCTTTATCTCCGTGCCTCAGCGTCTCCGTGGTGAATTTCCCTTTCTTTATTCTCCTTCTTGGTATTTGTCACAATCATTTATGTCTTATCCTAGAATCTCTACTTTCAAATCTCCTGGCGATTTTCAGACTCGTATTGATGATCTCAAGATCGACTTGAAATTCGACCATAATCTGCAAACAGGGGACAATTCTCCGTTAGCTCAAGGCATCGCTTATCGCGATCAGACAATCGGAAACCGTTTTTGTATTCTTCCCATGGAAGGTTGGGACGGGACGAAAGACGGGAAACCGACCGAATTAACAGAGCGTCGCTGGAAGAACTTTGGACTCAGCGGAGCGAAGCTCATTTGGGGCGGGGAAGCGGTCGCTGTCCGGCATGATGGACGAGCGAACCCGAACCAGTTGCTCATTAACGATGAAAATCTCTCAGACCTTGTCGACTTAAGAGAGATTCTTGAAGCTGCTCATCTCGAACAATTTGGGACCACAGACGATCTACTGGTCGGCTTACAACTGACTCATTCTGGACGATATGCACGTCCGAATCAGAAAGCGAATTTAGAACCTCGAATCGCATACCGTCATCCGCTTCTTGATCAACGTTCGAATGTTGTCAGCGATGAAGTGATTCTTTCTGATGATGATCTTTCTCGATTGATTGAAGACTTTGTCGCAGCGGCAGTTCTTTCACATAAAGCTGGCTACAAGTTTATCGACATTAAACATTGCCATGGCTATCTGGGGCATGAACTCCTCTCTGGCTTTGATCGCCCCGGGAAATTTGGTGGGACATTTGAGAATCGGACGCGATTCTTGAAAGAGATCGTCGCTGGTGTTCGAGCAGAAGCCCCAGGATTGGAAATGGGTGTCCGCATCAGTGTCTTTGATTATACACCTTTCGAGCCAGGTGAAGACCGCATTGGGATTCCATCAACAAATGATTCTTATCAATACGCTTTTGGAGGTGATATCACTGGTCAGGGAATCGATCTAACTGAACCTCAACAGTTTTTGTCGTTACTTAAAGAACTTGGAATCGATCTCGCTTGCACGACTTGCGGAAGTCCTTATTACAATCCGCACATTCAGCGACCAGCGATCTTTCCACCTTCCGATGGGTATCAGCCGCCCGAAGATCCACTCGTGGGAGTTGCAAGACAGATCAATGCAACAGCCCAACTGAAAGCACAACACCCAGATATAATCGTTGTTGGTTCAGGCTATTCGTATTTGCAGGAATGGCTACCACACGTTGGACAGTATGCAGTCGCGAATGGACTGGTCGATTCTGTTGGACTGGGACGAATGGTACTCTCTTACCCTGAATTGCCTGCGGATGTCATCCAAGGCAATTCAATGCCGCGCAAGAAAATTTGCCGCACCTTTAGCGATTGTACGACTGCTCCGAGAAACGGAATTGTCTCTGGCTGCTATCCTCTCGATCCGCTCTACAAATCGATGCCAGAAAGAGATCAGCTACTTTCCATCAAAAAAGCAATGAACTGAACACGTTGCTCAGTTCATTGCTAATTGAAACGTCAAAGATTTGATCTCTCTTGGCTGCGCCTCTCTGAGATCAATCTCTACTGAAGATTTTCGTCTGCGAAATCGGCGATCAACATTCCGACGGCTTTCAGGATGCCTTTGTGTGCTGCACCGTTACCGACGATGCTGCCTTTTTCGTTCACTTTCATTTCGAACTTCACAGTGTCATCCTCGCCGTCCATTGAACCAACGATCTTGTCGATCCATTCAAAGGTCAGGAAGTTGCTTGCTGCTTCTTTCGCTGGGCGTTCTTTCTCTTCGTCTTCATCGTTTTCGCTATCTTTCTTTTGCTCCAACAGTTTAGATTTTTGTTCTTGAAAGTGCGTACCGATGAAGCTGTCTTTATCGTTGAGTAAGCCATTCAATGATTTCACTAGCGGAGCCAATTTCGCATCCATCGAAAAGACAACGCCATCACCTTGAACATCAGAAGCTGCTTTAACGGCCTTGATTCTATCGCTTAACTCTTTCTCTGCGTTGTCACCAAATCCTAGCCAGAAAGCCTCTTCGCTCACACCAAGGATGACTGTCCCATAGCCGCTTCCATACATGTCCTTAATGGATGCGGGAGCCTTCTCACCGAGTT
>JABJMI010000258.1 GCA_018659505.1 Planctomicrobium sp. | reverse complement strand
TTTCTCAAACTCTAGGATCGCCGAATTCATATCTCCTCGCTTGACGCACAGCTCTCCTTGTTTTCCACGAATTTCTGCTTCATGATGAACTGTTTGGACTGACTCGACAGCGTCTTCGAAGACGCGTTCTGCCTCCTGGTATTTCCCCAGCATCATCAAAGCCCGACCAAGTCCTTCTTGAACTGGAAACAAATTTGTTTTTTGGGCATCGTTAGCGGTTCGGAGGGCAATTTTAAATTGTTGCTGTGCTACTTTCAGAGCATGCTTTTGTAATGCGTCTTGGCCAGCGATCACCGCGTTCAGATGTGCTCTATCGAATTCGCAGGCAATCTCAGAATGATACGCGATTTCAGCACGTCTCTCTGGATAGAATTTCATGAATGCGGAAACAATTTTTCCGTGTAACTCTATTTTTTCAATATCCTCGATATGCAGCAGAAGTTCTTCACGGATTTTATCATGCAAGAATTGGCATTTCTCTTGCGATCCACGACTCCAGAGGAATTGTCGATATTTGGCATCTTGTATCGCAGCTAGTATTGCATCAGAAGGAAGATCGAGAATTGACGTGACAAGGAGAATCTCAAATTCGCTGCCTAGAATCGCTCCCACTTCAAGAACTTTTCTTGTCTCAGGACTCAGGAAATCAAGTCGCTTGGCAAGGAACTCTCCCGCTTCCGCCGATGATCGAATCTGATCAAATTGAGTCGATTCGATCACCCATCCATCAGGAGTGCTTAGAAGGTCTCCTGCTTCGACTAATCCGTGAAGAATTGCAGAGGCCATGAAAGGGCTTCCTAAAGACAATTCTTCAACTAAGGTAATCGCTTGAGCAGGCAATGGTCCTGCCATCGATAAAGAGATGAGTCGGATGTCACTCTTCGAAATCGGTTTGAGACGAATCCGCTTTGTTTGATTGAGTCGTTTTATTGGGTGAGTCTCTGAAACATCCTCGGTTCGATAAGATGTTAGCAGCTTGGTGTTTAGCTGCTGATTATTCTCTGATTGATGAAGCTTCCACATTTTGAGCAAACGTGTTACGAAATCCACATCCCATTGAGCATCATCCAAGACGACAATAGCAGGTACTTGTGAACTTCCTAAGCTATTCAGAAGCAAACAAATCGCTCTCAAAGTACTTGCCTCACCGACAGATATTGAGTCAGTTGTATTTGATGTTTGCTGAAGCAGATCTCGTAAAGCTGGAAAAGCACTTACGATAATTTCTGAATATTCCTTGCACTGATCTAGAATTTGCTTTGATAACTCTTGGTTCAGGCTTGCGGATTGTGCAATCTGATTCGCAATGTTCTCGAGAATCTGGAAGGGAGCACCGAGTTCATTTTTCGCCGTACCGTGATAGACTGAAACTCCTTTCGAGATTGCAGTTTTTTTGAATTCGCTAATGAGGCGTGATTTTCCAAGTCCAGATTCCCCTTCGAGGTGGAAGTCGACTGCCTCTCCGTCAATTAAATTTTTTAATGCTTCATCAAGCGTCGAAAACTCTTCCTGGCGTGAACAAAACGCCGGTGCTGCCAGAGTGCTGCGAATATCCTGAGTTCCGATCGTAAAATCTCGACGATTGGACGAGTTCGACATCGAAAAAATCAGATTTTCAACGTCGAAGAGAACCGCTTTTACTGACTGGTATCGATCACGACTATAGAACTGAAGACTACGTTGCAGAATCTCGTCCAACTGCAATGGGCAGTTAATCCCGGATTCACGGATCGACAAAGGAGTTTGAGTTGAGTGGAGATAAAGTAAGTCGTTGAGATTTTCAGCTTGAAACGGCGTCTGTTTAGTGAGTAACTGATAAATCAAGCACGCAGCAGAATAGATGTCTGTTCCTGGTCCGGGCTTGTTTTCTGTTAAGCCAAGTTGCTCTGGACTGTATGAAATAAGACGTTGAAAATCTGATTGTGCTAGAAATTCCTTCGTACCAGTAACAATTTCAGTTCCGGTCCACGTCAAACGACAAGTCCATGACTCATCGTTCATTAAGCTGAGGTGCTCTGCTGTCAGCGCCCGATGGAAGACATTTGTTCGATGAAGATCTTCTAAACCTAACAGGATCTCTCTGTAGATCGTCAGAATCTCCGACAACGATAATTGCTCGTCTTGAAGTACAGTCGAAAACGACTTTCCTTCTGAAAATTCAGTGACAACCCAAAGTGAATCATGGTTTGATTCTGTTCCCAGAATCTTGTGGATGCGATGACTACGCAATGAAAGAATTTTTTGGGCTTTTTTAACGAGCTGATTTGTTTCGGGGAGGGGAAGTTGCAAGTGTCTAACGACATACACTTGATTAGTCGTTTCTAAGTCGATCCCAAGCCAATCTTCGTAGCCTAACTGACTTGTTAGGCGTTTCACTAACTGGTACTGCTCTGCAAGAATCTCTCCCACCAATACATCAGCGAACTCCGACGTTTCTTTCGCCGTACCTGAATTTGCATTGCTAAGAGGGATGTTTTTCTGCATCTGGTGTGATTGCACTCAATTCTAGTTGCTTTTGTCGCTTTCAAGATCTGGACCTATGGCTTTACTCCTTATTTCATAGCTCATTATTTCGAATTAAAACGTATTGCTGGCGTTTGTTACGCAATTTACCTCGTTTTGTTAACCAGAATGATGCCTAAAACGCACCAACCATTAGATACGATTGAAACAAATTATGTGAATTGATTGGATTCATCTTGCTATCCGTCACGCCTGCGGGGATTATCGCATGCAAGCGGGGTCTGGTTTTTCTAGTCAGGACAAGAGAATTCGAAAATGAATATTGATTCGCAAGAAATGAGTTCAAGAATTGAGGATTTCTTTCAAAATGAAGTCCATGGATTTAAGAATAGATTAATAGCGATAGAATCAGAATATCTATCAAAAGGAGCAGAAGTTGAACAAAAGTGCCTCACAGAATTTACAGAGGCATTCCATAACTCGAGAACAGAGTGTGCGGAGTTTGAAAAGACCCTGAATGTTGCTTCCGGTCCTGGTCGAGAGTATCGAGGGGAATTTAAAGAAATCTCCGGACAAGTCACTTTGAACTGCATCGATAGTGATGAATCTGCCCTCGACCATTTGCAAAAAATATTGATCCCAAGGTTGCGCAGAAGATCGAATTAAAATGTCTGGTCTACAACGCATTGAAGACAAAGTCTGCCAAACTTAATCTGCAGAACTTTGGATTGCTAGACATCATTTACAGCGTTGGACTCTGCGACTATATCCCCGATCATATTATGATCAAGATTTTAGAAGGCTGGCGAGAGTCGGTCGCTCCAGGTGGAGTCGTTTACGTTGCGTTTAAAGATCAACACAAATATGTCGCATCAGAATACCAGTGGCATGCAGACTGGCATTTCTATCAAAGAACTCAGGAAGATTGCCTCAGTTTGTTCGCTGAAGCTGGTTATGATATGGAAAACTTAGACGTCTTCCGTGATCAGACAGGCATCATCATGAATTTCGTGAGTCGTGCACCTCTCGCTGATGCAGATCAGTCAGAAAAAACTCAAGAGATCTCTGGTCAAAACTAGAATTCGCAAACACCAGCGACTCGATCGTCACGGAAACGTACAATGAGTGGAGCTACGTAGTTGTGTTCAAGTCTTGCAAAACCGAGACGGATCACATCGATTGCTCTGAAAATGAAAAAAGCCAGCAGGAAGTTCCTGCTGGCTCTTTTTTTATCTCAAATTACAGCTCGCCTTACGAAACAGCTGCGATGTTGATGTAAGCATGGACGTGTGGTGCGCCTCGGAAATGCCAAACAAAACCCGGTGCTTCGATTCGCCAGTTGTCCCAGGTTTTGTCGTTGTTTAAATCACCTTTTTTGTAGAACGCCATGCGGAGTTGATCAACTCCACCGATTCCTTTCAGGATAGTTTTTACTTCTTTTTTGTCTTCATCTCGGTACGGTGCGAGCAAGACATCCAGAGTTTCAGAAACCAGTTCTTTTTGGTCATCACTCATAGAACCAACTTCAAGGCCAGAAAAGTTTCCATTTTTGCCTTGTCGCTGCACAGCATTTTCTCGTGGAATAGCTTGCAATAATGCTTTCTGCCGTTGATCTTTGTCGAGTGCTTTAAAGACTTCGTTGGTTTGTTGAGTTTGATAGTGGTAAAGGTTTTCGCTCGGAGCCTCTTCACCATGGCCATAAACAATCGGTCCACCGAAAGCGGCTTTATCAACACTGTTGCCATCAGCTCGTAACGTCAGGTGACGACCTGTGAGTTCGAATTCAAACTTCTCAGTTGAAGGGTCGCCAAAAACTGCAACGCTGTAGAAACCAACTCCGCCGTCATCTTCATCCATTTGCTTTTGCAAGCGGGCATAGCCATCTTCAGATGTGATTCCTCGTAGGATATTGTCGATCATCGAGCGTTGTTTGTCGCTGTAAAAATCGAGCCCGATTGTCGGTTTTGTAATATGCCAGTTTGCGTTAATTTTGTTTCGTAATTGGTGATTGAAATCAAAACAGATTTGTGACTTCTGTTGATCATTGAGTGAACTGTAAAACTCTTGGACTGCAGTTTCTGCTTTGCTGGATTGAGATGGAGCTGCAAACAAATTGGGAGCCAAAGTCGCAGCTGCGGTCGCAACACTCGCCGTTTCCAAGAATCGTCGACGGTTGATCTGGGATGATGAATTCGACATGTAATACACTCCATTATTGAGTTGTTAATAAGAGAAAATGTTTTTGTGACTGATGAATATACTCTAACTGAGTTCATACAGATTAACGAATCCACTTCCAGGAATCATCAGTAAACTTTGATTTTAAGCAGTCAGTTCTTAGGATGCTCAAAGATTCTATTGTAGGTCAAAACTCTATAATCTTTGATTGAGTCAATTTCATCAACAATTTTCA
>JABJMI010000193.1 GCA_018659505.1 Planctomicrobium sp. | reverse complement strand
CTGCCAGAGATGGCAAAAATTGAACGTCTGCAAGAAAATAATCAGCCGCACATGGCATTGCAGGTGATCGACAAACTTCTGAAAGAACACCCTGACAATGGCTGGTTGGTCACACAGCGAGCAATGGCGCTGTTCAATGACGAAGCCTTTGTCGAAGCACGTGATGGTCTCGTTCCTTTTTTGCGAAACAACCCAGAGCATCCTCTCGCGAATGCGATGCTGGCGCTCGCTGTTTCTCAGTCGGACACGATCGAGAAAAGCAAAAAGGTGATTCACCGCGCCTTTCTGAAAAGCATGGCTTCCGAACCTCAACTGGTCGCGATCCTCGCGGGTAAGCTCGTTTCGAACTATCTTGAAGAAGGGCAAGACATGGCTGCGCGGCAGCACATGGCGATTGTGCTTCGTCTCGGTTCAGAAGAAGATCGACAACGAACCTTAATGGCGATGCTTGAACTCGATGCCGATACGAGTGTCCCTTATCCACTTCGAGGCGGACATCCGCTCCCGACTTACGAACCGGCTGAGGGGTTGGAATCGAAACTCAAAAAAGCGCAGCGACTTTATATCCATGGTTGCTTCTCGGAAGCTGCAGACATTCTTGACACGATGGCGGAAGACGATCCAGCTTCGCCTCAACTTTGGCATACCATTGGACTCATGCGAGTCTGGGACGCCGACGAAGTTCGGGCAGCGAAGGCGTTGCATACGGCTGCCGGACTTTACGACGACTTCGATAAAGCGGTCGAACTGGAAACATTGGCACAATTGCTCGATCGACGACAGAAGGAACACTCAGTTGTTTCACGTCTGAGGTCATACGAGGTGGAATCGCTCTCGAAGTTGTTAACACGACTCGACAACGAAGACCGCCTTTGTCGCGTCCCAGTCATGGATCAACAGGCTGGAATTTCGGCATCATACGACATCCTCGACCGTAACCTTCCGACTGATGACGAACTGAGCGAACTGACTCTCGACAATGCCCCACGTTCGATTGGTCGTTTAACTCTCGTTGATCAACAAGATGCTGAGTCGACAGCAACCGCACACGTCACTGCGATTGAAGGGGAAAGACTCGATAACTCCATCGAGATCTTTGAAGCTGCTGCCGGTGACATGGTGAAGCTTAAAACTCCAGAAGACGATGAAGGAGAAGATTCTGACGTCGTCGCCTGGTACGCTCAAGATGAGTTAGCACTGACAGAATCTGCGTTCTTCCCGCCGAAGACACCTGCCAAAATTCGACAGGATCTTCGTAAGGAGTTTGTCGACAAGTGCATCCAAGAAACCTGGATGACAACTCCGCAGAAATCACTCAGCGATGAAAGCCCGCAAGACGCAAAAGGGAACGACGATTTGAAAGTTGCTCTCGGAGCGTCGATTCGTGTCTTTGATGCGTTCCTTGATCGTCGTGATCTTATCCTCGATCAGGATCAGTTGCGAAAAGATTTAGACATCCCGCAGCCAACATCAGTGCCTGCCAGCGAAGACTTGGACCTGAACACTCTGACGATCACTCAGTTGCAAGACATGAACTTCGAAGGCATGTCCGACAAGCTCTTTGATTTAGTTATGCAACGTGCATTGGTCATCAAGCATTGCAGCTTCGGGTATCGAGTCCTGAAAGAGTTCCTCGAAAACCGCCCTGAACTGGTCGCTGAGAACGAAGACGAAGCTCAACAAGCTCATGCGACGCTTGCCGACATTTGTAGCCGTTCGCTGCGAGAAAACGAAGCATTGGAATGGATTCAGCAAGGTTTCGAAAGAACCAAAGCCGAAGACGGTCCTTTCCAAACATTACTCATGTGGAAAATGCGCGAGCTGCAATACCGTTCCCGTAACCTAGATGACCCAGAACTGAAAACAGTTCTTCTAGAACTCTGGAACTACTACGGCGGCAAACTTCCAGCTGTTCGCGAACGTCTGGAACAATTCGTGACCACCATGGAAATCGATCCTCCATGGGACCACGCGATTGTCACTCCACAAAGCATCGCAGAAGACGGCAACTGGTCCGCCGAGACCGAAGAAACCGTCTCCGGCGAAAAGAAATTGTGGTTACCGGATTAAGTAAACGTCTCACGATTAAAAGTTCGACATTTAGCCCCCGGTGATCTACCGGGGCATTTTATATGCGTTTCGTATCACACTTCATTGTGTCCTGCGGAGCGTAGCCTCACATACTGGCAGTAATCTGTGTGCAGGAGCATCCAACGCAATGAACACGAAACTGAGATCGCAAATTGTAAAATACAGCACGGAAAACGCATACATCGCTGAACATTTTGCTACCGCGATTTGTAGTACCTGTAGAAGCGAAGTTTTTCGTCTTGTGATGAATGAAGACGAAGGCGTCGCGGTCCGAATTTGCACGTCATGTGAAGGTGAGCACGCTATTGGAGATAGCAACGAATATCTTGAGGATGTTGAAGAACTTTACCGAATTGAATGTACTTGCGATGCAAATCAATTCAAAATCATGGCAGGTGTTGCCTTGTACGAGGGTAGCGAAGATGTTCGTTGGTTCTACCTCGGTTGCGAATGCGTGAAATGCCGTTTGTCAGGCGTTTATGGCGACTGGAAAAACGAGTTTATTGGTTATCAGGCACTGCTAGATAATGTTTGACTTAGTGCTGTTCGAAGCTCACTCTGCCATCGCAGTCAAAGGAAGGTATGCGGGAGCATACCCTACTGTTTATGATCAATCACACCTTCACAACTGACGAATCTGCCATGCTTCGTGCATTGGAGATTTCGCAAGCAGGCATTGGTCTTGTTGAACCGAATCCTACTGTGGGAGCAGTTATTACCGACGCGAATGGTCGATTTATCTCGGAAGGTTTTCACTCTCAGTATGGCGGTCCACATGCTGAAGTTGTCGCACTCAACAATGCGAATGAGTCTGTTACCGGAGCAACAATTTACGTTACGCTTGAACCGTGCAGCCACCAAGGGAAAACACCTCCTTGTGCAGATGCGTTGATCGCTGCGGGAGTTGGGCGGGTTGTGGTTGCGGCGGAAGACCCCGCACCGCATGTCGCCGGTGAGGGTATCAAGCGATTGAGAAACGCCGGCATTCAAGTCGATGTCGGAACATGCAGCGAACAGGCACAAGCATTAATCGCACCGTTTCGGAAGTTGCAGTTGCAGAAGCAACCCTTTGTTCACGCGAAATGGGCAATGACTCTCGATGGGAAGATCGCTTCGCGAACCGGTTCTTCGAAATGGATTTCTAATGAGAAATCGAGAGCGGTCGTTCATCAAATTCGTGGTCGAATGGATGGCATCATCACCGGCATCGGAACAGTTCTCTCAGACGATCCGCTGCTGACGGTTCGACCTCCTGGTCTTCGCGTGCCGACGCGGATTGTCCTTGATTCACAGGCGCGTCTGCCACTCACTTCAAACTTGATTCAATCGCTTGAGCAGTCCCCGATACTACTTTTCGTAAGTCAGAATGCTGCGGATGAGAAGGTCGCTGCGTTGGTGAATTCTGGAATCGAGGTCATTAAGACTCCACTCGATCAGCAAACTGATAGGCTCGATCTTTCAGAAATATTGAACGAGTTAGGTCGTCGACAAATGACGAATGTATTGCTCGAAGCGGGCGGGCAGGTACTTGGAGCGTTTTGGGACGGTCAGCATATCGACGAAGTCCACTGCTTCGTCGCTCCGAAGCTCATCGGCGGCAGTGGCGCTCATTCACCGCTCTCGGGTCTGGGACTTGAATCAATGGAGCAAGCTCCGCAATTAGAGAATCCACGAATCGAAACACTCGATGAGAATGTTTACATCAACGGGCGTGTTGAACATTCATCTCAAAAGTGAAGCATTTCTTCACGTGTTTAGCTGCACACTTAAAGTGTGCAGCTAAACACGTGCAAATTATTACTCACCGTAGACGAATTGCCCGAATCTCATCTGTCGATTGAGTCGATTATGAGCATAAAGTCCGTCGAGTATTAGTTCTGCAACTGCGGCTCTCACTCCGGTTGCGGTTGAACCATTCGCGAGATCGGGAACAAGGTCTTGAGCGATCTGCGTGAGCTGTTCATCGAACCCACGTACCTTACTCAGTTCGTTCAAGAAGTTTTCGGTATCGCCTTCGGGGTCGAGCTTGAGACGGTGTCCGCTGTTGAAGTATTCCACAACATTTGAGAACCGTTTCGGAGAGAGATACTGGTCGAAGATATTTTTGATTGCTTCTTCGATGAGTCGATGGATAAGGACATCTTCATCACCAGTCTCTTCCGAGAGACCGAGTTCGATCTTTCCTCGAGAACTGGCTGCCATCCAGTAAAGGTCACTGACTCGCGCGACTGCCTGCTCTTCTCCATACGTCAGCGACCTTCGTTCTGCATTGGAAATAAGCGTTTCCAGGTTTGCAATCGACATTCGCACGGAAACGCCTGATGCCTGATTCACATGCGGACTCGTTCTAGCGAGGCGGCTCATCTCTTCCACAATTTCTTTTAAGAAGTAGGGGATTAAGACACCGGATTCAGTTCTGTCGCTCCAGGCTTGTTCGTCAATGATTTTGATGCCAAGTTCACGTTCAAGTGGATAATGCGTCCGCACGACCGAACCGATTCGGTCTTTCAGCGGAGTCACAATGCGCCCCCGATTCGTGTAATCCTCAGGGTTGGCAGAGAAGACCATGCAAACATCAATTGGTAAGCGAACAGTAAATCCACGGATTTGTACGTCTCGTTCTTCGAGGACATTGAATAGACCGACCTGAATCTTTGGCGACAGATCGGGCAATTCGTTCATACAGAAAATGCCCCGGTTGCTTCGGGGTATAAGACCGAAGTGCATGACGTCTTCGCTGGAGAGATGGCGACCTTCAGCGTGCTTAATAAGGTCGACTTCGCCAATTAAGTCCGCAATGGTCACATCCGGTGTCGCTAATTTTTCGAGATAGCGACCTTCGCGCCCAACCCATTCAATGGGAGTCTCGTCCCCTTTCTCATTGACAAGATCACGAGCGTACTTCGAAATGGGTGATAAAGGATCATCATGAATCTGTGAACCTGCAACGACCGGAATCGACTCATCCAGAAAGTGGGTCAGCATCCGTAACATTCGCGTCTTCCCCTGCCCGCGGAGACCAAGAAAGAGCATGTCATGCTTCGCCAGGATTCCGTTCACAATCTGTGGAACGACAGTTTCGTCATAACCGAGAATGCCGGGGAACAGTTCTTCCTTGTTGCGTAACTTGGAAACCAGGTTACGCCGCATTTCATCTTTCACCGAAATCGGCTGATAACTAGACTGTTTCAACTCAAGTAATGTACGGGGACGTTCAGACATTTCGTAGCCAATTGAATTTGTTCGTTAGAATTTCGAGAGTGCCTGATTCTATGCGCTCATCTCAACCTGCCAATGGTGTTGTCGTGTGAAAGTCACAAATCCGAAGTGACTCATTGGTTCTGGATGCGAATCGGAGAGTTTCCGCTTTCCAGCCGGATCGTCAAGTTAGAAGGAATGTTTATTGATGGAGTGCGATGCCGACTCGCTGCTATTTCGACACTCTCTCCATAACTCTTGATGGAACTCGAAATCATCCAAGCACAGATGACAAGTGCGACGCTGAAGACGAGAGGTCCATTCGAGATCGCAGCGACGAACGTACTTGTCGACTGATCCTGCGATAGAGACTCATTCATGATTGATTCCAATAACAGAGGTTGGGGTTGATAACTGGTATCGACGTATCTTAGTACATGTCCCTGAAATTAAGGATCGGTATTTCAGTTGGCATCAAGATGTTGGGGAATCCCTGACTATGAATTCAAATGAGAACACGGATTTTCGCGGATGCGGCGGATTCACGCTGATCAGATTTATTACTTAGAAACGTCAAGAACAGAAGTATGCATTCAGCCAAGGGCGAAGTTCCATCAAGGTACTAAGCTGTGGAAGTAAAAAAACGGCAATTCTGATTCTACCTCATCATCGATCCGCGAAAATCCGCTGCATCCGTGTCAATCCGCGTTCTAAAT
>JABJMI010000500.1 GCA_018659505.1 Planctomicrobium sp. | reverse complement strand
CCGTGGCACGACTGGAAGTTCGACGTCTGCACCGGTTGCAGCCTTGACCCTCCTGACAACGATGTGAAATCCTACCCGACACTTATTGAAGAAGGACAAATCTTTGTTCGCCTCTCAAAGCAATCTTCAACGAACGTCAACGCACCATCACCTCTTGAACAACTACGCAGTCAAAACAAATCAAAACCCAAAGCGGTTCGACCTGTTGAAGCCGAGTTAAAAGTCCTCGAGGTCATTGAGGAAACTCCAGATGTGCGAACATTTCGTCTCTGTAATTCAGAAGGTTTGATTCCGTTTGACTTCCCCGGGAAGTTCGCCAAAGTGGGGATTCAAATCGATGGGGAAGAGCACTGGAAAAGTTTTACGATCAGTTCTTCGCCTGCAAAATGCAAAGCCCTCGACTTCACAATGAAGTTAAACCCTTTGGGGAAAGTTACGAATCACCTCTTCGCAAACTTACAACCCGGTGATCGACTGCGCATCAAAGGGGCGCAAGGTGGGTTCTACTTCGATCCAGAAAAACACAACGAACCGCTCGTTCTCATTTCAGCAGGGAGCGGAATTACTCCGATGATGTCGATCTCTCGTTTTCTAAGAGATCAGAACCTTTCGATTCCCGTTTCGTTTCTCTTTGGAGCACGGACCCCGGATGACATCATCTTCCAGAATGAATGTCAGGAGTTGGCAAACTCTCAACCATGGTTCCGTTACTTTGTGACTCTCTCAAAGCCTGATGCGGAATGGACTGGAGCAAACGGCAGGATCTCATGGGAACAGATCCAGTCACAAGTCTCAGATGTTCCAGGCAGTCGCTACTTCATCTGCGGCCCTAATGAGTTCATGGATTCCATCAGCGGGGAGTTACAACAGCACAGCGTCCCGAATGATCGCATCCATACAGAAGCCTTTCACGCAACTCCCGTTGGAGCAACCGTAAGTGCAGAGAAAGTGTTGTCGTGACGCAACCATCTTCTCAGTTTGACAATGATGGACTGTTAGCGTGGCTGCTTGAAGATCAGCAGCAATTAACAGCTGTCGAGGAATTTTCTCAGCAGCACGCTGTCGATGGACTTCCGAGTCAGGCGAAGTATTATCAAAAGTTGATGCCAGCTTCTCCGCCGGGCGAAGGTGAACAGTATGCCTTCGAAGTGAATCTGGATGCCTGTTCCGGTTGTAAAGCTTGTGTCGTTGCTTGCCATTCATTGAACGGACTCGATGAAAACGAAACCTGGCGAGACGTAGGGTTACTCGTGGGGGGAACGACATCAAATCCGGTGATGCAGCACGTCACGACTGCCTGTCATCATTGCATTGAACCAGCTTGTATGATTGCTTGCCCGGTAGATGCTTACGAGAAAAACCCCGAAACGGGGATCGTTCGGCATCTCGATGATCAATGCTTCGGCTGCCAATACTGCACACTTGCCTGTCCTTACGATGTTCCCAAATATCATTCGGGAAAAGGAATCGTTCGCAAGTGCGACATGTGCGCGGATCGCCTGGCAGTTGGTGAAGCTCCCGCGTGTGTACAGTCCTGTCCACATGAAGCGATCGCAATTCAGATCGTTTCAATCGATGAAGTGAAAGAAAATGCCGAGGTTGATCCCTTTCTGCCCGCTGCTCCCGATCCTGTCATCACTTATCCAACGACAATTTTCAAAACGAATCGTGTCTTGCCACGAAATACCTTGCCAGCGGATTATCGTTCAATCAATCCGCAACACCCACATTGGCCTTTAATCATCATGTTGGTGCTGACGCAACTGTCAGTCGGAGCATTCGCTGTGGGACACTTCTTGACGACATCATTCGATGGGGCGTTCGTCGAGGCATTTCAACCTGTGCAAGCGACACTTGCACTTGCATTGGGATTGATGGCACTCGGGGCAAGCACTTTGCATTTAGGGCGTCCTCAGTACGCTTTTCGAGCGGTCATTGGGTTGCGGCATTCGTGGTTGAGTCGCGAGATTGTCGCCTTTGGTCTCTTCGCAGGAGCAGCGAGTAGTTACGCCGCTTCCATCTGGTTATTCGGAGGAACAGCTGGAATCACTCAAACGCTCGGTTGGTCTGTTTTAGGGACAGGAGGACTCGGATTGTTTTGTTCTGCGATGATCTATGTCTTTACGCAGCGTGAGTTTTGGAACTTGAATCGCACGCTGACTCGATTCGTACTCACCGCAGTCGTACTCGGATTAGCCACATCATGGTTGGCGTTAATACTCGTTTCTTTCACGCTTGACTCCAACTTACTTTCCCATCAACAACTGGTAGGACGTCAGTTCGCCTTTTGGCTGATCGTAATGACCGCAATCAAACTCATTTGGGAGGGAGGAATCTTCCTGCATGTGATGAATCGACGAAACAGTCCCTTGCGACAAACTGCGACTTTAATGACGGGACCGCTCGCGAATTTCACAATTGCACGTAACGCACTCGGACTGCTGGGAGGAATCGTCATGCCCGCATTTCTGCTGAAATCAGCGAGTCTTGCCACGCCGCTAGCAACGGTTGAGCTTAAGAATTTAATCATGGTGGGGATGCTCTTTATCGCCTGCCTGATCGGAGAGTTTCTGGAACGATATCTCTTCTTCGCTGCCGTCGCGACTCCTCGAATGCCCGGAGGTCCAAGACCATGATCAATGAAATTTTGCACGCGAAAACCGGTCCTCTCACGCGCGAACTACTGCGCGAACCCGGTGAATTTGGGCTTGGTCAGTTGCCAGTCGTCACCAAACCCGATGCGACCACCAACATGGTCTGCGGATACTGTTCTACTGGCTGTGGTTTGACAATTCACCTCAAAGATGGCGAAGCGGTCAATCTCTCGCCGACGACTGAGTATCCCGTCAACCTTGGGATGGCTTGCCCGAAAGGCTGGGAAGCTTTATCGGTATTAGATGCTTCTGATCGTGGGGTGACTCCTTTACTTAAAAATGAACGCGGACAATTTGAACCGGTCTCCTGGAACCACGCGATGGAGGAGTTCACGGGACGTTTCAAATCGATTCAAAAAGAACATGGAGATCATTCCGTCGCATTCATCAGTACCGGGCAAATGGTCAGCGAGGAAATGGCGTACCTCGGTGCTCTGACAAAGTTCGGCATGGGAATGTTGCACGGAGATGGAAACACACGTCAGTGCATGGCGACAGCTGTGGTTGCGTACAAGCAAGCCTTCGGGTTCGACGCTCCTCCATATACTTATGCCGATTTCGAAGAATCGGATGTCATCGTTCTTGTGGGGAGCAACATCTGTATTGCTCACCCGATCATGTGGGAACGGGTGATGAGAAATCCGTATTCACCCGAAATTGTTGTCATCGATCCACGGATGACCGAGACCGCAATGAACGCCACGCAGCACCTCGCTGCGTTTCCAAAAAGTGATCAGACATTACTTTATGGAATTGCAAAGACATTGATCGAGCGAAACTGGATCGATGAAGACTTCGTAAGAGACCACACCAGCGGATTTGATGAGTTTAGGAACTTTGTTGCGGAGTTCCCATTAGAACGGGTCTCCACTGAAACAGGTTTGTCAATTGAGCAAATCGAGCGCTTCGCTGAAACGATACACAAAGGTCAACGAGTTTCGTTCTGGTGGACAATGGGAGTGAACCAAAGCTATCAGGGAGTTCGAACAGCGCAGGCGATTATCAATCTCGCTCTCATGACAGGCAACATCGGACGACCAGGGACAGGTGCAAATTCGATAACCGGTCAGTGCAATGCTATGGGGTCAAGGCTCTTCAGCAATACAACCAATCTGCTTGGAGGACATGATTTTCCGAACCCAGCGCATCGCTCTAAAGTTGCCAACATCATGGAGATCGATGAAGCAACAATTCCGACTGAGAACTCATGGGCTTATCACGAAATCATGGAAGGAATTCTGAAAGGCAAAATCAAGGGACTGTGGGTCATCTGCACAAATACTGCCCATTCGTGGATCAATCAAAATGTCGCTCGTGAGATCCTGGACCGGCTCGACTTCTTGGTCGTCCAAGATATGTATCACAGCACCGAAACTGCGAAAATGGCGAATTTAACCCTGCCAGCAGCAGGTTGGGGAGAGAAAGAAGGAACCTTCATTAACTCAGAACGAAGGTTCGGGCTTGTAAAAAAAGTCCGCAAAGCACCGGGCGAAGCACTTTCCGATTTCAACATCTTTCGCCTCATCGCTCACCATTGGGGCTGCTCGGAAATGTTCAAGAAATGGACATCTCCAGAAGCGGTCTTTCAGTCTCTGAAAGAGTTCACTCGCGACATGCCTTGCGACATCTCCGGTATTGAGAGCTATCAACATCTCGACTCCGAGGGCGGCATCCAATGGCCATTCCCCGAAGGGGCTATTATCACCTCTGAACAAGAAACGAATCCGCTCGGAAAAGAACGTCGATTGTTTGTCGATGGGAAATTCTATCACGCAGATGAACGTGCGAAATTTCTTTTCGAAGAACCGAAACCGCTTACCGAGAAAACATCTAATCAATTCCCCTTCATCTTACTGACTGGTCGAGGAACCGCGTCTCAATGGCACACTCAAACCAGAACCAGCAAATCTCCTGTGCTGAAAAAACTTTATCCACAAAGCCCCTTTGTTGAGATCAATCCTGCTGACGCGCAGCGATGTTCAATCACTGCCAATCAAAAAGTAATCATTTCATCTCAACGAGGAAAAATGATTGCGACAGCATTTCTGACGCACAATGTTCAACCGGGGCAAGTCTTCATCCCGATGCACTATGAAGCGACCAATCAATTGACTGATGCCGTCTTCGACCCCTACTCAAAACAACCTTCTTACAAAGCCTGCGCTGTCGCTATTAAGCGCTTGTAAGGAATGATGTTTTTAGGGAGCAGCATGGAAACAATCTCTCATACAAGCACGCAGCGCAAGCAAGTGGGTCAATTCCCCAAGCTCATTCGCTCGCGCGTAGAGCTTGTAACTATTGGAAGTTAAAAGGCTCTTACGTTTCAACATTGTTTGTGTTCCCTCGAATTGAAACTCCACCGCTAATAAGACAACAAAAAAAGCCTCTCACTCATTGAGCGAGAGGCTTTTTGAATTCATGGGTTCGTATTGCCTACGAATCCAAGGCTGCTTGAGCGGCTGCCAAGCGGGCGATTGGGATTCGGCGTGGTGAACAACTGACGTAGTTCAAGCCGATTTCGTGGCAGAAGAAGACGGACTTAGGATCTCCACCGTGCTCTCCACAGATGCCGATCTTCAGGTCTTTGCGTGTTGATCGTCCACCGTCGACACCGATTTTCATCAGCTTGCCAACACCAGGTTGATCAATAGTTTGAAACGGATCAGCTGGGACGATGTCGTTTTCCTGATAGTAGCCGATGAAGCCTTTGTAGTCATCGCGGCTCATACCCAACGCTGTTTGGGTTAAGTCGTTGGTTCCGAAGCTGAAGAACTCAGCTTCGACGGCAACTTCATCAGCAGTCAAAGCGGCACGTGGAATTTCGATCATCGTTCCCACGAGGTACTCAACTTCGACACCTTGCTCTTCGAAGACTTTCGTTGCTGTGTCACGAATCACTTTAGCCTGGTTTTCGAATTCTGTTTTGAATCCAGCCAGCGGGACCATCACTTCTGGATGGCAGTTGATGCCTTCCTTCTTGAGGGCACAAGCAGCTTCGAAGATCGCTCGAGTCTGCATCGCTGTGATTTCTGGATAGACGATTCCAAGTCGGCAACCGCGGTGACCGAGCATCGGGTT
>JABJMI010000529.1 GCA_018659505.1 Planctomicrobium sp. | reverse complement strand
CACAAAATCGTTGTAAGAGATATTCCCTTTTGATCCGCTGATGTGGACCAGTTGCTGATGCTCGGTGAGAAACGAATTGTAAAACCCGGCTGAAACTCCACCTTCAAACAGCAATTCCCCAGAGAACTCCATCGGAACCGGTGAAGGTGAATCGCCGCGTAAATGCTCCTCAAGTTGTCGACCAATCACTTGCTTGGGCATCTCATATTTGTTGACGAACAGCGATAGACGAATCGTATACCAACCCAAGTCACCTAAGCACCCTTGTGGTTCCAGGTCGCTGCTAAGACGAATGTTGTCCTGCATGAAATCTTCAGGAGCACAGAATGAAAAGTGTGACTGAATCCTTTTCAGACGACCGACGCTTGTTCCATCATCAATAGCAGTCCGCAGTGCATTCATACGTTTGGAGTGCATGTACATCACGCCATCCATGAACTGGACATTGTTCTCATCGCATGCCTGAATCATGTCAGCGAGGTCACTGGCGGAGACGGCACAAGGCTTCTCGCACATCACATGTTTGCCAGCTTCAGCGGCTTTGATGACCCACTCTTTTCTCGTCCCTGTCGGAAGAGGAATATAGACGGCATCGATATCGTCTCGCTGAAGCAGTTCATCATATCCCTCGACTGCCTCTGGGATGTGCTTCGCTGGTCGAGATGCCTGGCACTCATTGATGAATTGCTGAGCACGATCAAGGCTGCGACTTGCGACCGCGTTGACATGCCCGTTTCCAGAATTGCGGATAGCGTCCCAGTTTTTTCTGGCAATCGATGCAGCTCCGAGAATACCCCAACGACAACGTGCTTCGCTCATGATTCATTTCCGCTTGATATGTTTAGATATTGTCTCTTATCAGCACATCTTTGAGACTTTCCAAAGCAGACGCAACCGTCTGCGAATCTGATGACGAATTATTGCAATGACTCTGAACTTCGTAGCCAATGCAGGAATTCAAGATCTGAACTCAACAAAATTTGATTCAGGTGTTTTCAGGCCGCATTCTCAAGATGTTGACCCTGTTGGTCAGAAGCATTCAAGGTATCGCAAATTACCTGTACCGTTTTGTCGGTCGCTCCTTGTTGAGCTAAGACGAGCTGTTTCGCTCGGCTTCCCATCTCTCGAGCATGACTCAGATCAGAAAGCATTCGCAGCACGAACTGATTGAGTTCAGCTTGGTTCTGCACTGTTTCCGCTGCGTGCTGTGATTTGAGAAGTTCCACAATCTGCCGAAAGTTACGCGTGTTCGGACCAAAGCAAACGGCAGCTCCATAGGCAGCTGGCTCAAGCATATTTTGCCCGCCGCGATCTCCGAAACTTCCTCCTACGAAGGCGGCATCAGCCAGCGCCCAGCAATCGTTGAGTTCACCAACAGTATCAAGCAAACCGACGTTCATTACTCCAGAGCCAGAACTCATGCCTGTGGAGCGTTGAATCACTGAGAACCCAGCATCGGTGATTGACTTTGCTATGGTCGCTCCACGTTCAGGATGACGAGGAACGATGATCAGGCGTGCCTGCGGGACATGCGTAAGAACCGAAGAATAAGCCTCAAGTGCCATCTCTTCTTCGGGAGACTGTGTACTGCCTGCGATGAAGATGACCTCGTTCTCATTCAACTGAAAGAACTCACGTAGCTCTTCCACCGGTGGTCTCTTCCGATTTGTTTGCACCCCATCAAATTTAATGGAGCCGGTGACAGAGATGATTTCCAGTCGGCATCCTAAAGCAATGAATCGATCCCGATACTCCTGTGATTGTACCGCGATATGATTCAGCTGGTTGAGCAGTTTCGCAAAGAGCCATTTTAGTTTTTTGTAACCACGGAAACTTTTCTCGCTGAGCCTGCCGTTGATCAAAACAACTGGGATACCGCGCTGCTTGGCAGTGCTGAGAAAGTTCGGCCACAATTCGAGTTCCACCAGCACGATCAAGTCCGGTTGAACTCTGCGTAGTGCGTTTCTGACACTCCATGAAAAGTCCAATGGAAAGTAAGCAACTTCGCAATCGGTGAATTTCTCAGAGGCAACCTGATAACCCGTATGCGTCGTGGTCGAGATCAGTATGTCAAGCGAATCGGTTCGTTGACGCAACTCGCGCACAACCTGCTGTAGTTGTAAAACTTCCCCAACACTGACAGCATGCAGCCAGACTTTCTGTCGCTCTAATGACTGTCGTTGCGGGAGTTGTCCCCATAGTTTCTGGCTCCAGCCATCACGGTATTTTCCATGCTTCCAGCGCTGATAGATCAAAGCTGGAGAGATTACCGCCAAGAGTAGAAGATAGATCAAATTAAAGAAAATCGCCGCCACAGTCTTCCTTGATGCGGGTTAAAGGGCATTTCTAACAATATATTGTGATAAGAATTATACTCTATTGGCAGATTAATGACCTAGAGCATTTCCATCTTCTAAGCCCTTAAGAAACGATCGCATGATGAGTGAAGCAATTTCTTGTATATTAAGGTGGGTTACGTTCTTAGCTTAATTGCAAATCACGATGTGCCTTTCAACGAAAGCAAATTTCGAAACCCACAAATTCTCTAGATCGACGAACTCCACCCACCCTACTTTTTGCTTCAATGATTTTTCATCAAGAAAGCTTCTCTTTCCAGGCATTGAGCTGGATTTTCACTTGTTCATGTCCGCCTGAACCGTAACTGGTCAGGGCGGTGACGGCGTTGCTTGCTCCAAGGATTTCGTAGACGTCTTCTTCAATTTGTGGAGCAGCCACCTGCAATTCTTCAACACTTAAGTCTTTCAAGCGGCAGCCTTTCGCTTCGCATGTTGCAACCAGATTCCCCACGATTCCATGCCCGGTTCGCATCGGAACTTGTTTGCGAATCAGGTATTCCATGAGCGCGGTCGCGTCTAAGAAACCTTCTTCGATACGGCTTTCAATCCTATCACGTTGTAATTGTGCGTTGATGACAATCGAAGGAGCCAGTACCAGACAGCTCTTCACCACATCGAACGCTGCAAACGCTGCGAGCTTGTCCTCTTGAAGGTCTCGATTGTACGCCATTGGCAGACCTTTCATCAGCACAAACAATTGCTGAGAGGCTGCGATGACGCGGGCTGATTTCCCACGAATCAATTCCAAAACATCGGGATTCTTCTTTTGAGGCATGATTGATGAACCAGTCGTATAGGCATCCGAGAGCTTCAGAAACCCAAACTCAGTCGTACACCACAAGATCCACTCTTCCGCCCAGCCGGAGAGGTGTACTGCAATGATCGCCAGTGCCGAAGTGAATTCTGCAAGATAGTCGCGGTCGCTGGAGATATCGAGACTGTTCGCTGCCGGTGCGTCGAACCCAAGTTCCTTCGCAGTGATCTCACGGTCAATCGGCAGCGTTGAACCAGCGAGTGCCGCTGCGCCAAGAGGAGATTGATTCAATCGTCGACGACAGTCTGCGAGTCGGGTTCGGTCTCGCTCGAATTTCTCTGCATAAGCTAACCAATAGTGGACGGCATTCACCGGCTGCGCGCGTTGCAGGTGAGTATACCCCGGCAAGATAATGTCGATATCTTGATCCCCACGACTTACAAAAGCTCGCTGAAGTTCTTCCAGTAAACCATCGACTTCATCGATGGCATTGCGAATGTAGAGCTTGATATCGGTGGAAACTTGGTCGTTTCGAGAACGACCTGTATGGAGTTTACGTCCAGTATCGCCGAGCTTCGCAATCAATGCCGATTCGATGTGCATATGGATATCTTCCAGCGACGGTTGATATTCCATTTCACCTTTTTGAATCGTTGTGAGAATGTCGTCCAGAGCGGTGCAGATTTGGTCTCGCTCTTCATCAGAGATCAACCCGACATGAGCCAGCATTTTCGCATGAGCCTGTGAACCTTGCACATCGACAGCAGCTAAGCGAGCATCAAACGAAATCGACTCGGTAAAGAGTTCAACCTGTTCGTTTGTCGGTTCAGAAAATCGTCCACCCCAAGCCTTACCTGCCACAACTGCACCTGTTCAATGATCCCAATGATTGTGAGCCGGGAATGATAGCTAACAAAAGCGGACAACAAAACAGAGGTCGTCGACCAATGTTCTTGGAGAGTTTGTACCGTGGTTCACTCGCTGGCACGTCGTGCTTGTATTTGGTGAAAACAATTCAACCGCTAAACCAATTCCGGCATTGGAGTTGTCTTCTCAAGTAAATACTGAGGACGTCCGGAAAGGTCTTTGAGAGCCGCAACTTCTGGATCAATGCCGAGGTTGCGATAGAGACCAGCGAGGACTTCGCTGAAATGGACAGGTCGTTCAGCGATCTCCGCACCAAGACGATCCGTTGCACCAATGACTTGACCACCGCGAATTCCCCCGCCGGCAAGCAATCCGCCGCCGACAGCTGGCCAGTGGTCTCGCCCGGCGTCTTTGTTGATCCTCGGAGTTCTACCGAATTCTCCCCAGGCGATAACTGAAACATCATCTCCAAGTCCACGATTGTGAAGATCTTCGATTAGCGCGCTTAAGCCTTGATCGAAATATGGTAGGTGTCCACTTTTCAATCCGCTGAAGTTATTACTATGAAAATCCCAGCGACCAAAGTTGAGAGTCACAACTCTCGCACCAGCTTCGACAAGTCGCCGAGCCATCAGGAAATGTTCAAGATTCATCGGCGCACCGTCACCGAATCGTTTGTCGCTCCCTTTGCCGTAGCGGTCCCGAATATGTTGTGGCTCCTTCGAGACATCGAGTGCCTCTGCGAGTCGACTTGAGGTCAAGATGTCGAAGGCTTGAGCATTCAATGTGTCCATGCCCTCAAGTGTCCCGTTGGCGTCGACGTCTCTACGTAGTTGATCGAATCCTCTCAGGAGGTTCTTACGATTCCCTAATCGGTCTACCGAAATATCGTTGAGGACCATGTCTTTCTGAGCAGGACCAGAAGGTCGAAAGGCAGCGTGTCCAACACCGAGAAAACCGGGATGCCCAGGAGAACCATATGGAGGATGCCCCGCATCTGGAGCTAAGCCAATAAATGCAGGAACTGCGGCATTCTTCGGACCTAAGATATTAGACGCAACAGACCCCATGGCAGGCCAACCACCAGCGGGTTGATTTTGTGTTGTCCGACCGGTGTAGCAGATGAACGAATCATGCGCACCACTCGGTGATCCATAGACAGACCGCAGCGGGACACATTTATCCATAATCGATGCCATGCGTGGCATATGTTCACAGATTTCGATCCCCGAAACATTCGTCGGGATTGGAGTGAACTCTCCTCTAATCTCAGATGGAGCATCCATCTTCAGGTCGTACATGTCCTGGTGCGGAGGAGCTCCACACATGTAGATCATGATGACCGCTTTTTTTGAATTCGTAATTCCCGCCTGCTGTTCAGCACGCAACAGATTCGGCAGCGTCAGACCGCCCAGCCCCAAAGCACCAACTTGCAGCATTTCGCGACGAGTATATCCATCGCAAAGAGGTTTGCTTTTTCCAGTTATCGAAAGCATGGCAGGACCGTAATTGATTGAGGTAGGCAGGTAGGAGAGGTATTAGTGCTATCAAATTCTAAATCTATCGTAATCGAACTTCCCCTTTAGCTGCCCACTAAATTGTGGGCTACCCAATGGATGTCCGAAATATCTAAAACTCGCCATGGGACCAATTCAAAACGCTAAATTGTTCTCAGGGCTTAGCTCAACACCACCAGTTACATCATAGTTGACTTATCGAAGGAATGTGAACCCCAGCTTGAATTTTGATCGATTCATATGGATCAAGAAGCTCATCTGGGATAATCCATATATTCCAACCTATGAAAGTTGTTCCAGTCGACCGGTGCTATCGCCGAACGCCTCGACTCCCGAATTCATCCGGTCCAGCATCGACAAGAACAGGTTGTTCATCGGTGTCTCTTTTTCGAACTTCACATGCCGACCTGTTTTGAGTGTCCCAGAACCTCCGCCGGCAATTACGATCGGCAAATCATGGTGACTGTGACGGTTCGCGTCGCTGATGGCAGAACCGTACAGCAACATCGAATGGTCAAGCAAAGTTCCATCCCCTTCTTTGACACTTTTCATTTTGTCGAGGAAGTAGCTGAATTGCTTGACGGAATACTCATCGATCTTTTGCAGTTGTGATACTAAATTCTCGCTGTCACGGTGGTGCGAAATTTGGTGATGTCCCGAGTTCACACCGATCTCTTTGAAGCTACGGTTGCTACCCGAGTTGGCAAGCATGAAGGTACAAACCTTGGTCGTATCAGTTTGAAATGCCAGCACCATCAGGTCATACATCATGCGCACATGTTCCGCCCAATCCTTGGGGACTCCAGCCGGAATGTCGACATCTGGTCGTGCGATTTCCGCATCCTTCATTGAACGGTCAATGCGTTGTTCGATCTCACGAACACTATTGAAGTATTCCTCCAGTTTACGCTTGTCTGTTTGCCCCAGTTTATTCTTCAGCTTCTGAGTGTCGCTCGCAACAAAGTCGAGAATACTCTTGCGGTAGAAATTCCTTTCTTCCATCGCTTTGCGGTCTTCTCCGGAACCGAAGAGCCGTTCAAAGATCAGTTTAGGATTGACCTCTTTCGCCATCGGAGTATTCGGAGTTTTCCAAGAGATATTCGAGACATAAGCACAGCTATACCCCGAATCGCAACGACCCGCCTGACGACTTGGCTCTATCCCGATTTCCAATGAAGGAAGTTTCGATTGCTTACCGATCTTCTCAGCTGCAATTTGGTCGACAGAAATCCCAGCACGGATCTCCGCACCATCGGTTTTCTTCGGTTGAGCACCGGTCAAGAATGCTGCAGAGTTACGGGCGTGATCGCCACCACCATCGCCATTCGCACGGGCTTTCGTTTGAGCAAGTCCTGACAAGACCAGTAACTCATTCTTATGACTGTTCAAAGGTTTGAGAGTTTTCGATAATTCGAACTTGTCCCCCTCCTGGCTCGGAGTCCAATCTCTCATGATTGCTCCATTCGGGAAGAAAATGAAGCCCATACGGTTCTGGACTAATTGTTCTGGTGCAGCCCATGCGGTATTGGGAAGCATCGCATCGAGAATTGGAAGTGCCAGAGTCGCTCCGACACCTTTGACCATTGTTCGTCTTGAAATCGGTTTCATAGTTTCACCTAAATCGTTGACTGTTTTGTATTGAAGATTCTATCCGTAGGCTGGGGCATGCCCCAGCAGTTTATTGAAATCTCTCACTCTCTCAATTCATTGCCGATCTATTCCGAATCGATTGAGCGTCTCATTTGAAAAGGAGCAGATTGTACGATCCCGAGAACTACCGTATCGAATCGATCATCTTTTTCTAAATCAGACATAACTTTATCAATCGCACAGCGATCGTAATATTCGAGACCTCGCCCCAAAGAGAAGGTCATTAATTTTTCAGTCAGGCAACGTCCAAATTGTCTTCTTCGATTTGCCAGTACCGAAATCATTTCTTTCGGACCACTAAAGGACTCGCCGCTCGGCAATGTACCTGATGGGTTCACATCAAATTGACCATCTTTAGTTCGCCATCGTCCAATCGCGTCAAAGTTCTCAAGCCCAAATCCAATTTCATCCATTGTGACATGACACGCTGCACAACCGGGATCTTTACGGTGGATTTCAAGTTGTTCGCGGAAGGACAAGTTCGGATTCGTTTCCGCTGTTTCTTCCAACGACGGTGCTGTCGGTGGCGGATCGGGCGGAGCATCGTTGAGCATGTTCTCTAATACCCATTGCCCCCTTTTGACCGGTGACGTTCGGTTTGGATAGCTGGTTAAAGTTAAGATGGAAGCATGTGTTAAGATTCCCATCCGTTGATCGTTTGTGAAATTGACTCGACGAAATTCCTCACCTTGAACACCGTCGATCCCATAAAGTTTCGCCAGCCGTTCATTCATGAACGAATATCGCCCATCGAGGAGTTCGTAAATGTTTCGATTCTCTTTGACGATCGAGCCGAAAAAGAGTTCCGTCTCCCGCCACATATCTTTCCGTAACTTTTCATTAAAGTCGGGGAAGAGATCCGAGCTGGGAGCGACCTCATTGGTGGTCAATTTTCGCAGCCCTAACCACTGACCGGAGAAATTCGAGATGAGTGCATCAATGCGCGAATCTTCCAGCATCCGCTTCGTTTGTGCTGACAGAATTTCTGATTGATGTAATTTGTTTTGCTTGGCAAGTTCAAACAATTCCTCATCCGGCATACTGCTCCACAGGAAGTAAGAAAGCCGTGACGCGAGTGCGAAATCATCCAGTTGGTCCATTGGTCCAACTTGCTGGCGTCCATCTTCAATGCGAAACAGGAAATGCGGTGAGACCAGAATCGCTTGCAGTCCAATCTGCATCGCTTGCTCAAAAGGTGCTCCACGACCGGCAGCCATCTCAACCAGATCGGCATAGCTGGCGACTTCATCTTCGGTCACGGCACGACGAAATGCCCTCGGGAGGAATTCTCTCAAGTTTGAACTAGCTGCATGAATCACTGAGATTCCATCCTCTGGAAACACCTTCAACAATGGATGATCGGACGCGAACTCACGTGGTAAGCCGAGCGGACCTTCCACTTCCAGGTACTCAACATATAAATTGCGGTCTCTCCCGTTCTTTCCCTTCGGATCGTAGAAGTCATTGATAAATCCAGCAGTGACAGTATGATCACCCTCCGGGGCTTCGAATTCGTACTCAATAATATTCTGCCGTTTTTCGCCTTCGATGTCGAATACTTTCAGTTCCTTGTCATCGAGCTTGAACTGCATTTTGGCAAGCTCATCACCTGCCTGATTCGCTTCTGCATCAATGCGTAGTCGATACTTACCAGACTCAGGGAATCGGTAGCGATAAAAGACATGCCCGGTCGACGACATCGTCTTTCGACCATTGCCGCTCCCTTGGGCACTTCCACCTTCTTTGAGTTCCTTCCCACGAACTAATTTTTTGAAGTACGCTGGATGCTCTGTCGGAATCGCTTTGTCTGCGACTTGTTCGGCAGCGGTCAGATATTTCTCAATGAGCAACGGCGGGACTGAAAGGACATCGCCAATGTTGTCGAATCCGTATCCAACATCATCTGATGGAAAATCATTGGCAGGCTTGAAATCAACATTCAATAAATCACGAATCGTGTTGTTGTATTCATTCCGATTGAGTCTGCGAGAAGTCACTCGACCGGGATCGTGCGGAATCGAGCAGTCAACATAAAACAACTGATAGTCGACCCAGTCGGTGATTTTTTGCCGCTCTTCCTTTGTCGGCTGATCACTCTCCGCAGGAGGCATCGCACCGAGTTGTGTCAGGTGCAGAACCTTACGCCAAATCTCACGGTCTTCTTTAATCGAATCACCGCTGGCATACCGCTCGAAGCTGAAGTCTCCTTCATGGAAGTCGTTGCTATGGCAGTCGGTACAATATTTTTGGAAGATCGGCGTAATGTCTTGCTTGAAATCGACCTGAGCAAGCGGATGAACCGGCTCCGCGGCATCAAGGCTCTTCGTCGTCTCAATGAGCGGAGTCTCCGTCGGAGACCAAACGGCAGCGACGACTGCGATAACAACCAAGCCAAGAATCGAAGCACCCCAGATCGGGTAATTCACTCCTCGCCGACCTTTGCTCCGCTTTCGTTTCTTGCCCTTAGACGAACCCTTACGAGAGACCTTCGGCAGACTTCGTTGAGCCGATTTTCGCGATGTTGTTTTCTTACGGGACGAACGCTTTGGCGAATCTGCTTCGTCCGCTTCAGGAGCACGGAATGGTTGTCGGCATTCTACATTCGGACATAGCCCCTTCTTCCCCGCATCCTCGACGCGAAGTTGAAAACGACGACCACAATGTCGACAACGGACACGTATCAATGCAGCACCTAGTTCAAATAGTGACTTGAATGAGGAAGGAAAGTAGATTCAAATCGGTGGGTTCTTGGCGACGGCTTCAACGTAAAGTTAATCCCTGTAATAGATTAACTTACTATTCGAGACTGTTTTCAGGTAGTCAGTCAAGACAAAACCATCGCAATTGAATAGTATTATACGAGTTCTTAGACGTGTTGTCCAATTCTTTGATATGCGATCCTATTCAATGGTTGACTCAACATCACCGCTCATCATGTTTCCGTCTGCGTGTCCTTGCTGTGGTTACGACACCATTGACCGACGCGGCGATTACGATATCTGTGGCATATGTTGGTGGGAAGACGATGGGCAAGACAACGAAACCGCAAATACAGTCAATGGTGGACCCAATTCATTAGTCAGCCTCACTCGTGCTAGACTCAATTTCCTGTCTGACGGTATTTATAATCCTTTGCGGTCAGACTTACGTTCTCAACAGCTTTCGACGACATCTCAGACCCAAATAAGGTACTTCATATTTAATTCAGAGACTTTAACAATCAGCGAACCCAAAACCGGTTGGTCCACAACACTCGCCGAGTTGGATGACAACCCTGCTCGCCCTTACTACTCCGTGGGAGACCCCATCATCTACCGTCGTCGATGGTTGGATAAGGAAACCAAACTTGGAACAATTACACACATTGAATGGCAATCTCGGGCACTGATCTGGCGGTACAGGCTGACTGATGATGCAGGAAGTCCAGTGCATCAGTGGTTCGATGGCGCAGACCTTCATTCCGCTGAAGACCGTGACGAATAGCACACTTATAGCATTTAAAACAGCGGCGTAGGTCGCGGACCCCCGATCCCTTTTATCGACAATATATCAGGCAAGCACGAACCCACAATAATCTTAGTCAAATGGTTGAAGCCACATGAATCGTCAAGGTCAGTATCCACGATTTACTGATGACGCCCGTGCTGCGATGGTCATTGCAAATCGTACGGCGATGCAACTCGGTAGTGAATGTATTGGAGTCGGGCACATGCTCGTAGGCGTCGTCGAAGCAGATCCCGGTATCAGGGCATATCTTCCTGAGCAATACTCATCATACTCAACTCTCATTTCATTCTTGCGGAATACTGATCATCCTGAAAAAACTGGCTATGTGAGAGTAATTACCGAGACGGCTATGAAGTATGTTCAATCAACGGGAGGCGATGAGATTTCTGTCAAACACCTATTACTCGCCATTGTCACAGACTCAGACGAAATATTGTCTGCAATTCTAGACCAGGCAGGAACTGACGCTCCAACATTGAAGGAGGCAGTGTTAGCTGACCTTTAAAGTGAATATAAATAATTCAGCAAAGCGACAAAGCATCGTAGGGCAAGACTCCCCTGGCGCCGATGAACTACCAGCTTCCAAGAGAGCGTTTAACCGACAAACGCTAGGGAAGCCCAACCCGTCATAATCTGAAGCATTTCTGATTTGCCAGCGATAGCCTGTAGCGTATCATACGAGGAACTTGGTCATCAAAAAATCTAAGTAACTGAATTTGAAAATGACTCTGCAAGAACTTGAAAACACGATCTCAAAACTCCCACCACATCAGTTGGCCGCATTTCGAGAATGGTTCCATCAGTTTGAAAACGATGCGTGGGACAAGCAGATTGAAGCCGATGTGCGATCCGGTCGACTCGACAAACTTGCCGAGGAAGCAATTGACGAGGATATCGCCAATCGCACAACCGAGTTATGAAGCATCGAGCCACATCAAAGTTTTGGCAATGTTATCACAACCTGCCTGAGGCAATGCGGAAGTTGACTGATAAAAACTTTGCACTACTCAAGAGCAATTCAAATCACCCGTCTCTGCACCTTAAAAAAGTTGGTCGATTTTGATCCGCACGTATTGGGAGCAATTACCGAGCACTTGCAGTCGAGCGTGACGATGGATTCGTTTGGTTTTGGATCGGAAATCATGCGGAATACGAACAAGTTCTAAAATCCTGACAGGGATAGGAGAGCGCGAACTTTCCTACCTCCTCACCTCCAAAGTTGCCATACCTTTCCGTTCCGCTTCGCTACACTCAGGTCGCGCCACCCGAACCTTCACCCACCAGACACCGACGGCACAAAATGCACTTCGCTCTCTGGGGCGACTTTCTCCACCATTCCGTGGCTGCTGATTCGCGAGTCGATGGCAACTGCGATGCCGGGGCGAAGTTGTTCCTTTTCTAAGAGTCGATCTTTGATGCCCGGGAAATTTGCTTCTAATTGATCGACAACTTCCCGAATTGTTGTCGCTGCGACTTCCAGTTTCCGTACATCGTTGGAATACTTTCGCAAAGCAGCTGGAATGTAGACAATCGGCATGGTGCTGTTTATTCAATAAATCGAGAACAAGATGTAATTCTAATGCCTAACGGATCTATTAGCCGATCCGCGTTAGCGGACGGTTCACCTATTCTAACCGTGGGCTAACGCCCTGCGGCTCATGCAGTGAGTAAACGCGTGGAAATAACCGAAACAGAAATCCCGGATGTGAAGTTGATTCAACCGACGTTGTTCGGGGATCAACGTGGTTTCTTCTTAGAAGTTTATCATCAGGAGAAGTTCCATGCACACGGGATCTCTCTCAATTTCGTACAGGATAATCTCTCTCGTTCGCAGCGAGGAGTTTTACGCGGATTGCACTATCAGGTTCAGCATCCGCAGGGGAAGCTTGTCACTGTTTTAGCGGGTGAGATCTACGACGTTGCAGTGGACGTTCGTAAAAGCTCGCCGACGTTTGGGAAATGGATCGGTCGGACTTTGTCGGCAGAGAATCGACATGCATTGTACATTCCACCTGGGTTCGCTCACGGATTTCATGTGTTGTCCGAGTCGGCGGATGTCTTCTACAAATGTACAGACCTGTATCATCCCGAGCATGAGCGGACATTACTCTGGAACGATTCCGAAGTTGGAGTCGACTGGTCGCTGACCGATGAACCGTTACTCTCCGAGAAAGATCAATCCGGGCTAAGCTTAAGCGACGTGGAGTGCTTTGACTAATGAATGAAGACGCAAAAACAAAAGCCTCGTTACCACTCATCGCAATCACGATGGGAGATGTCGCTGGCGTTGGCCCCGAAGTTGTCGCTGCAGCGGTGACATCAGATGAAGTTCTGAATCTCTGTCGTCCAGTGGTGATTGGTGATCCTGTTTTATTGGATCGAGCCGCGAAGCTGATAGACAAGCAACTTGTAATCAAGATTGTTCAAGACCTATCGGAGCTACAAAACTGCGATTCAAATGCAGCTATCCCGTGTTGGAATCCAACTTCTGCAAAGACCGAGAATGTCTCCATTGGGAAGATCGACGCTGAAGCCGGACAAGCTGCCTATGACTGGCTCATCGCAGCGACCGATGCTGCCTTGGCAGGTGAGATTGACGGCATCGTTACCGCTCCATTGAATAAGGCGGCGTTACATTTAGCAGGGCATCATTACCCGGGACATACAGAGATCCTGGCAGAACGCTGCGGAGTCAGCGACTTCGCCATGATGCTTTACTTGCCTGAGAGAGAAGTTGTTAAAGGTCCGCATGGTCTAGGCGTTGCACATGTGACGTTGCATACTTCAATTGCGAGCGTGCCTGAACTTCTCAATTCGACTTCTATTCAAGAGAAGATTCATCTAGTCGATTCGTTCCTAAAAAGAATCGGATGTGCCGCGCCGCGAGTCGGTGTTTGTGCATTGAACCCACATGGCGGAGAAGGTGGTCTCTTCGGAAATGAAGAGGCGGAATTGATCGCTCCGGCCGTTGCTCTTGCCAAGTTGCGGGATGTTCAAGCTTCCGGTCCATTCCCAGCTGACACACTTCTTCAACAGGCTGTCTCTGGGAAGTACGATGGCATCGTCGCGATGTATCACGACCAAGGACACATCGCGCTGAAGCTGATCGCATTTCAGAAAGCGGTGAACGTGACGCTTGGTTTGCCCATTGTTCGCACCAGTCCAAGCCATGGGACAGCGTTCGATATCGCGTGGCAAAACAAAGTCGAATCAGCCGGAATGATTTCAGCTATTCGAATTGCCGTAGAACTCTCGAAAACAAAATAAAGATTCTTTAGCCAGCCACTTCGTGGCATGAGATAAACAACTATAGAAAAAGTGTCGGAAACCAGAATTCTGGATGGTATGGTCTGTTGACGCAACTTTTGACAACGATTTGAAAAGAGATCTTAATCACGATTCAACGCAAAGTCGCAATGTCGCGAAGGTGCAAAGAATTCTTGCCTGCATCTTTCACTTCTCTGCGGCTTGGCGTTTCATGTTGAATAACATCACTTCCAAGCCTAGAACCAAGAGACAGCGATTGACCGCCAATGATAAGCACGCAGATTTGAAGTAAATTATCTCACGCAGAGCCGCAGTGTTCGCAGAGGAAAATCAAAAACTCTGTGCTCTCTGCGGCTCTGCGTGATTCATAACTTTCTGAAATCCAACAGAAAAAAATCCGCCTCACCAAATGGCGACTATACGTATTGATTCCAAGAATCAACGATGTATGAATGTGCAAGCGATTTCCTCAAACTTCGATACAATTCCCACAACAATTACCCCTGTATTCGTTGATATCTGCTAATTGTTGAGAATGTCCGCTAACCATCATTCTCAGTCTATGTAAGAGGTTGACTTCGCTCGCTGGACCTGACATAGAAGGTTCAAAAATTAATAACAAGTTGAAAGCGAATGGAATCAGCGTTCGCTTATTGGACTTCTTTTTCTTACTTATGACCTCAAGTTCAAAGCTCCTGAACTTTGAGGCTCGGATCGACAATGCTTCAATTTTTTCGTTTACAATCAGGTTCCGTTAAGGATGATGTTCTCTCAGGATTGACCGTTGCTCTGGCATTGGTTCCCGAGGCAATCGCGTTTGCGTTCGTCGCAGGCGTGTCGCCATTGATTGGTCTTTATTCTGCGTTCTTCATCGGGCTGATCACCGCGATCTTCGGTGGTCGACCGGGAATGATTTCAGGAGCGACCGGTGCAATGGCAGTCGTCGTTGTGGCACTCGTTGCGATTCATGGTGTCGAATACCTCTTCCCGACAGTCATTCTGTGCGGGTTGCTGCAAATCGCCATTGGTCTCGCGCGGCTAGGAAAATTAATTCGCATGGTCCCTCACTCTGTGATGCTGGGATTTGTGAACGGATTAGCGATTGTCATCGGACTTGCACAACTCGGTAGCTTCAAAACTCTGTCGGATGGAGGAAAGCTGGTTTACCTGTCCGGAACACCGCTCATTCTGATGTTGGTTCTTGTGGCACTCACCATGGGGATCATTTGGTTGCTGCCGAAACTGACTCAAGCGGTCCCCGCATCTTTGGTCGCAATCCTGACTGTTTCGTTTATTTCACTTGCCATCAACCAATCGTATTCGACTTCAAGCGGCGACAACATGCTTGCCACAGTGGGTGATATGTTGCGAACAAATACTCGGGCAGCCGAACTGGGGTTGAATGATTCTCATGGACACGATGAGACGCCTTCAACTTCAGGGTCACCAGCGATCGTATCGAAAGCACCGGCTCAAGTTCCTGAAACATTGCCTGCTAAGGTTGCGGAAGCTTCGTTAAAAAAAGAGGGTGAGTTGGCGAAGACATCGCAAGAAGCCTCGGTTGAAGCCGGAATCAGCGGTGGATTACCGCGACTCTTCTTCTTGCAGTACGAAACTGTTCCGCTCAACTGGTCAACACTCAAGATCATCTTTCCCTTCGCAATCATTCTCTGCGGAGTCGGTTTAATTGAATCACTGATGACTCTCACCCTGATCGATGAGATTACTGAAACTCGCGGCAAAGGAAATCGCGAATGTATCGGGCAAGGGGCAGCGAATATCATCTGCGGCATGTTCGGAGGTATGGGTGGCTGTGCCATGATTGGTCAGTCGTTAATCAACGTGAACTCCGGCGGTCGTGGTCGCTTATCAGGAATTGTGGCTGCGGTTTGCCTGTTATTGTTTGTGCTCGTTCTAGCTCCACTCATCGAACAGATTCCCATGGCGGCGTTGGTCGGCGTGATGTTCATGGTCGTCATAGGAACATTCGAATGGGCTTCGCTGAAAATGTTTCAACGTATGCCGCGCAGCGACATGTTCGTGATGGTCCTCGTAGCTGGCTACACCGTCTTCATGCACGATCTCGCCACGGCTGTGATTCTGGGTGTGATCGTTTCAGCATTAGTTTTTGCAT
>JABJMI010000391.1 GCA_018659505.1 Planctomicrobium sp. | reverse complement strand
TACTAAAGAACTGCTCGGCAAGAAGACTAAAGAGAAGCCGTGGATCTCGACATTCCACTCTTTATGTGTTGGCGTTCTTCGTTCCGACATTTCCGTATTAGGCTATCCAGAACGGTTTTCGATTATGGATCGAAGCGATCAAGAGTCGATGGCGCGGAAAGTTTTGCGTGACATTCGTGTCACCGAAAAATCGTTACGACCGGGGGACTTGTTATCGCTCATTAGTAAATGGAAGTCTGTTGGTGTCGCTCCTGAGCGAGCGACTGAAGTTGCCCTCGATGATAAAGAGTATCTGGGTGGTCTAGCCTATCGTCGTTATCAACAGAACCTCAAGGCGACCGGAACAGTCGACTTCGACGACTTGCTACTGCTGACTGAACGACTCTTTATGAACTACCCCGAAGTCCTCGCCAAGCACCAACAGCGATTCTCTCACGTCCAAATTGATGAATACCAGGATACAAACGGAATTCAGTTCCGTATTGTTGAGGCATTGGTCCGGGAACATAACAACCTGTGTGTTGTAGGCGATGACGATCAGTCGATTTACGGTTGGCGGGGAGCCGAACTCAAACACATTTTAGGATTCTCTCAACAGTTTCCGGGCACAAAAGTGATTCGTCTCGAAGAGAACTATCGCTGTACGGATAAAATTTTGGAACTCGCGAATCGTCTCGTTAAGAATAATCGCGAACGGCATCAAAAAGTTCTTCGCGCTAATAAAGTCGCACGCGAAGATGTTCGATTCTTGGATCTGCCTGATGAACAGACAGAAGCGGAGCGAGTTGTTCATGAAATTAAACATCTGAACGAGAGCAGACATATTCCACTCAAAGACTTTGCGATCCTCTTCCGTACCAACGAGCAACCACGCATCTTCGAATCAGAAATGAGACGACGACAGATTCCGTACGTATTGATGGGTTCTCAGTCCTTCTACGATCGAAAAGAGATTCGAGATTTACTCTGTTACATGAAAGTCATTGCTCGCGATGATGATGAACAGGCGCTCTTACGCATTATCAACACACCTACGCGTGGTATCGGAATCGGCTCGGTTGAGAAGCTGATGAAGCGGGCAGTTCGCACAGGTCGAAAAATCTGGGATATTGTACCCGATGCTTTTGCAGATGGAGAGATCAACGCCAAGACCGCTGATGCTGTTAAGAATCTGCATTCACAATTTCAGCGATGGCGAGCGCAATTTCAAAACAGCCCCAGCGAAATCGACACACTCACCCACAAGCTCGTTAAGGAAATTGGTTACGAATACGAGATAGAGAAGCAATATAAAGACGAACAACAACAAGCGACCCGCAAAGCTGTTTTGGAAGACTACATCAACTCGCTCGCGGAATATGTTGACCGTTCACCGAAACCGTCTCTAGCGGATTACCTGGACACAATCGCATTAGAACGTCGCGACGAAGAACCTGATAAGGAAGCGAAGGCGAAAGCAGACGCTGTGAAATTAATGACTCTACACAGTGCGAAAGGCTTGGAATTTCCTCGGGTGTACATGATCGGAATGGAAGAAGGGTTACTTCCGCACAAACGTACTATTGATGGTACGGAGTCCGAAATTGCCGAAGAACGTCGATTGGCATACGTCGGTGTGACTCGCGCTCAGGAAGCTCTCACGCTCACGAGAGCTTCGACTCGCAGAAAATGGGGCAAGGTAAAACCCTCTCCGCCATCAAGATTTCTCTTTGAAATGCGTCGGGAATCAGATTGAACTTCTCAAACTGGGTAAGTTAACTGAATTATTCGTTTCAGTGAAAATTCACCGATTGCAACGGTGGTGCCCCTATTCATCCCTGAAGAACACAAGGATACAAGACTCCGACCACACTGAAGCAGAGATCATTCCGATATCATTGGTAATACTTCTCTAGTTAGCCAGGATAGCTTCGATGAGTGAACTGTCAGATCAAGAATTGAATAATGACCGAGAACAGTCCGTCGAAACACTCTCCAACCTGGCAGGCAATTCCAAGTCGCCACATCTAAAACGGCAATTACTCAAGGCAGCGTGCGAAATGCTCGAAAAAGAAATTTTCGCTGCTGATTTTGCGAGACTCACGAACTCTGCAACGTAAAATGGAGGACATCGTCTCTTTCAGTTCCTTAGTTGTATCATGTATTAACATGTAGGAACGAATTCGCGGACTAGTGAAGCAACGGGAATATTTTATATGGAATCTATCAAACTGTCCTATCTCCGCAGCTATCTCTTGCTGGCTCTCAGTCTCTTGGCTTGTGGTAATACATGTGTCGCTGAGGAACAAGATTCTCCTCGCAAGAATATTGTCTTCTATGCCATGGGGGATGTCCCGTATGCACCGGAAGAAGATCAGTTGCTCCCGATTCAGATTGCAGAAATCCCTGAAGAAGAGGCAGCGTTTGTCGTCCACTTGGGAGACATCAAGCGTGGTCTCCCTCCTTGCCACGATTCGATCTATGAAAAAGTGGATAAGATGTTGCAGGAGAGCAAGCATCCTGTTTTCATAATTCCTGGCGACAATGAATGGAATGATTGCCTTTTCCCCGCAGAAGCCTGGAAGAACTGGGAGCGACATTTCATGCGGTTCGAGCAAAACTGGCAACATCAGCTGCCGGTCTTTCGTCAACTTTCGCGAGAAGAGAACTTCGCGTTGACTCTAGATGGAGTTCTTTTCGTTGGAATTAATCTTGTCGGTGGTCGTGTCCATGATGCCGAGGAGTGGACAACAAGACATGCACAGAACGTGGAATGGGTCCAGCAAAACATCGAGCGATCTCAGAAAGAGCTACGAGCAATGGTCATTTTCGGACATGCTCTCCCAAAGCCGATTCACGATGATTTTTTTGGACCATTAGTGAAAGCAGCGAGGCGATATGGTGTTCCCGTGTTGTATATGCATGGCGACGGGCATACCTGGATCAAAGACAGGCCTTTTCAGGTCAAGAACATCTTGCGAGTACAAGTCGACCAGGGAGGCAAAGCTCCTCCCTTGAAGGTTACGATTACTCACAACCCCGTTGAACCGTTTGTCTTTGATCGCCGCATGGCTGAGCCTCCGACATCCGAGTCGAAATAGGTTTGGAGTTACGGCAACACCCATTTCATGTTGCGGAATTGAGGGTCTTTTCCTCTCCAGTTTTTTCCAACAACTTTGGTCTCCAAGACTTGCCCGCGACCTGGTCTCAGGTATTCCACAGGACTGAGTTTCAGTCGCTTGAGATCGTTCCAGTCTGGAAACGATTCTCCGGCGACGTTTTTGAAATGATCAAGTGAAAGGCTCACTTTCTGCCAGTTAGAACCACTACTCAGTTCTACGACCGCTGCGTGATCATCGATTAAAATGACAAGTTCGTTCTGTTGTTCTGTCAGCACTTCTAATTCGATTTTGGCTTCTCTTGGAGGTTGAAAGTCAGACTGATAAAGTTTGTGCGTACTTCGTGCCCATTCCTTTGGTCGGTAAGTGAACCATTCTTTCTCCCAGCCTTCGTTGAAACTTTCAATCATAGGTGATGGTTTGAGAGTTGATTTCACATTCGCAGCTGCAAGCTCTACTGGCGAGACTTGTTTTAATAGAGATGAAAGGTTGTATGAGTTGGATGTGTACTGACCATAATAATAGCCTGCACCAGTGACGGGTTTCTCTAATTCATAATTAACATTGGCGTAAACCCACAACGGATGATCGAGACTCGCAATTGGCAATTTCGCTTTCCATTCTCCGTTTGTTTCTACGGCATCCGCATGATGCCAGAAGCGGTGCATCGAGTTGATGTGACCTTCAAGAGTTCCAGTTGGATTCCCATGTTGAGTGTAATAGATGTCGACCGAGCGAATCGACTTCGCAGAATCGTGGCGCACCTTGAATACGGGGACGCCGTCTGTCGTTTTCAGCTTTAAAGTTGTCTCAGGTGTTTGGGGAAATTCAAAACTGTGCTTCAAGTGCTGATCAAACCAGAGAAGCGTCGCCACTTCATATTCAGCGGTATCTTGATGATTGTGATGAGGCGAACAGGTCACTCGCCATTCATTACTCTGAATTTCTTCGATTGAATCTGGGAGATCGCCAATCCTTCCATGGAAATCATTCGCAGGACTGAGGAAGACAATCGGGCAGCCTACATGTTTCAAGCTGACATCATCCCCGATCGTGGAGTTAAAAAGTTCACTCTCATTATAACGATCGCTAATCCCACCGCACGATGGAGCTGCCGCTTTGACTCGCGAATCAACAGCAGCCATCACAGTCAGTTTTCCACCCATGGAATGACCATAGATTCCCAGGCGTTCTGAATCGACTTCCGGTTGATGCTCAAGGAAGGTTAAAGCTCTTCGCGCAGCGAGGGCACATAGAAACCAGCCACTATTCCGAGGCGATTCAACACTGTCTAACGTCCACTCTGCTGCCTTCGCACTGGGGAAAACATTTCCAGAATTTCGACCGGGAGCATGATACCCATCCAATGCTCCCCAATCTGTGGTCACACGGTACGCTGGATCATCCGTTTTGTTGTCCCAGAATAACTGGACTTCTTTGGGAGTCACACTATATCCAGGAGCACTTATCCTACCAGCCCAGGCTATCGAAACGGTCGCGTATCCACGTTTCGCGTTCAGCAAACACGCCTTGTAATCTGCGTATTGCCCACCACCATGGATTTGTACTAACCCTGGGGTTTTCTCTGCTGACTGCTTGCTGCTTTTAGGTAATCCATAGACTGCAGCCAGTTTCGCCTTCTGACCTTTGAAGATGCCAATCCGAAACCGCACGATGCGCAAGATGACATCCTCCTCTTCCCATTCGTGAAGAGTTTCAACTTCCAACGGTTCCGCTTTTGGATCAAAACCTGCCCACATCTCCTCGAAGTTGGCAGGTGCGATTCCATCCTTCAGTGGAGGTAGTGTTTCCTCCTCAGCGTGTAAAGAACCGACACTCCAGAACAAGATCAAGCAACAGATTGTGGAAACTTCACGCATTTAGACTTGGTCCTCTATTCATGTCTTGATGTGACATGGGATCATCAACTGTTGAATTTGAGTGAGCGAAGCGAACCGGAGTCCCTTCTCCCCACGTTTAATATTCATTCTCGCCAGATATTTCGCTGTGGGGAGAAGGTTAGGATGAGGGGCTCATAATGTAGTTTCCACCACTCTAACCATAAAAAATACAACAAAAATCCAAGGTCTCTAGATATCAATTGTTCAAGTCATGGGCATTTGGATGACTATTTATCAAGCTCGACAAGAGCGTCTGCAAACGCTTTCCCAATTTGTCCTAAGATGCCGGCTGAACCCAGGTAATGATATTCTGCATTCGAGACGCTTTCCTTGAGGATCTCCAACTCACGCATATTGAAGTTATCCGCATACAGCTGCTGAGTTTTCGCGTCGCCTACTTCGCGAGTCGTCTTACCGCTTTTGATGGATTCAGAAATTTCGTTGAACTGAGGTTTCAGAGATCTTTCGCGTTTCCGTAATTCAGTTGCTTCCATGTCCCAATAGTTTTCAGTCAAGACAGCGACGACGTTGTTTTCAAATTCTGGCATTGTCGCAGGCGCCGCCATAGCATCTCTGAAGTTCTGATGCGTCGCCAAATAGCGTTTTTGATCAGGACCGTAGAAAGCTGTTGGTCCTCCGACTCCCATGATTCCGATGACGAACGGTAAATCAGGAGTCGCCAACGATTTGCGAACATCACGAATAAAGTGTGCCATCACATGACTGTATTGGTCGTATCCACCTTTTTGGTCTCGCTGAGGATAGGTGCCGCTATCGACCATGTCATTCCATCCTTGAAACCAGACAAACCCAGCGAGTTCATAACCTTGTTGTGGGTCATATTCTGGGTAAACGCGTTTGATGTCTTTGAGAACAGCCTGGACATGCTCAATCATTAACTCGTAATAGACTCCAGTCGCAGCGATTTTGTCTTTCTTGATTTGTTCGACATCCTTCTTCTGGTCTTTGAATCTCTTCAGTTGTTCATCACTGAAGACGTACGGACCGGCATTCGGCGGTCGGAAATCGGTATTTATACTTTTCCCACCCCACGCTGTTTTGATAATCAAAATCGGTTCATCAAGATGCTTTTCCATGGTCAGTCCGAAGGTGAACTCAGGACCAATCTTTGCTCCCCTGCCTTCGGGGCCGTATCCGACTGTGAGGCGACCCGTCTTCTCTTCAGCAGAAGATCCAATCGCCGAAATCCAGACCTGATCGCTCACTTTTGGAGTGCCATCTGCCTCCTGCATTTCTTTGAGCAGCGATGCCGTCTTAGGATTTAACCGCATAGCAGAGAATGTGCTGACTCGTGCATGTCCCTGCATGTTCGATTGACCAGAAAGAATGAAGACCTTGAGCGGTTTCTTGGGTTCAGCTGAACGAACGGTCAAACTGCTACCGAGAAGGAATAAAACAGCCAGTGATAAAATAGTTTTGGGTCGCATCGTCGAGAGACTCCCTGAATGCATTTAGATTTTTATTGGTTTGATGACCATGTATTTTCATGAAAAATGGACTTTTTAAATTCCGAGAACTGAACCTTTACCGACAGTCCGCCTCCACGCCGATAGCTGCCCCAGGTGCATGGCTGCGTGAGTCGTTAAGAGGTGAGTCAGTAAATCACCAACAGTTGGAAATTGCTTTGGGAAGAATGGAGTTTCATTCGCAGCCACGAGTTGATCTTGGGACGCACCAATGGCAAGACTCTCCGCTCGCTCACAGGTACTCTCTAATTTTTGGAGCAGTTCTGCTTTCGAAGGATACGTTCCCCGATCATCTACAGGTGTTGAACCGGGACCATAGGTCTGCATCCAAGCATCATCTGTACCCATCTCCTCCCCTAATAGGCTCGCAGCGAGGTCAGCCGCTAAAGCAAGGTGACCCAAAATCCAGGCGGGATGATTCATGCCTGGGTGAGGGAGTTTGGTCATTTCAGATTCATCAATATCTTTCATTAAAAGTAAAGCGTACTGCTGTGTGAAACGAAAAGCATTGAGAGTTGAATTCATGAGTGGAACCTTTCTTCAGAAGCTAACCATTTAGCCTCCGGTGAGTCACCGGAGGAAACCATCATCAATAAATTTTGAATCCTACCCAGCAAAGGTATATTCCTTCACCGACTCAGGCAGCATCTCAATGCTGTACCCGGAAGCTGTTGGTGGCATATATCTTCCATTCTTCATAATGACCGGGTCTTTGAAATGTTCATGGAGATGACCCGCGTATTCGGTCATGCGGTTTTCCATTGAACCACTGATCGCGACATAATCGAACATGGAAAGGTGCTGCACGTACTCACATAAACCGACTCCGCCAGCGTGCGGGCAGACCGGAACCTTGAACTTCGCAGCCATCAACAGTATTGCCAGGATTTCATTCACTCCGCCGACGCGACAGCTATCGATCTGGCAAACTCCCATGCCGCCAGACTGCAAGAATTGCTTGAACATAATGCGATTCGCACAATGTTCACCCGTTGCGACTTTAATCGGTGCGACTGCTTTCGCAATCGCTGCGTGTCCGAGAATGTCGTCGGGAGAAGTTGGTTCTTCGATGAACCAGGGGTCAAACTCTGCCAGAGGTTTCATCCACTCGATGGCTTCTGAGACTTCCCAGACTTGGTTCGCGTCCATCATTAAGCGACGATCAGGACCGATTTCTTCTCGGATGATGCGACAACGGCGGATGTCGTCTTCGAGATTTCGTCCCACTTTGATTTTGAAGCAGTCCCAACCTTGTGCGATACAAGTCTGGCAGAGTTCACGAAGCTTCTCGTCGGAATAGCCCAACCAACCAGCTGAGGTCGTATACGATGGGAAGCCAATTGTTTCGAGTTGCTGAATTCGTTCCGATTTTGTTGGCTCAAGTTCTTCCAAAATCTTTAATGCTTCCTCAGGTGTCAGTACATCGGTGATATACCGGAAGTCGATGCAGTCAATGAGTTGTTGAGGAGACATCTCAACCAGCAATCTCCAGAGAGGTTTTTCTTCAATCTTCGCGTAGAGATCCCAAACAGCGTTGACGACAGCTGCCGTTGCTAAATGGATTGCCCCTTTATCAGGACCAATCCAGCGAAGTTGACTGTCCCCCGTGATGTGCCGCCAGAAACCAGCCATGTCAGCGGTGAAGGACTCAACATCTTTGCCGACGACAAGCGGTGCTAAAGCGTTGATGGCAGCAACACAAATTTCGTTACCCCGACCAATAGTGAATGTCATTCCGTGTCCGGCAAGACCATCGGGAGAATCGGTCTCCAGAACGACATAGGCAGCGGAGTAATCCGGGTCGGGATTCATTGCATCCGAGCCATCGAGTTGGTCAGATGTCGGGAAGCGAACATCGTGCGCAGAAAGACCAGTGATCTTCATTTCAAACCTTAATACAACTCATCATACGTAGACTGTGAACTCACTCACTTGTTGTGAGCGACATTGAAGCAGTTTACAAACTCCATGCGGAAGTCTCTACGTTCAGAACTGCGTCCCATGAGATAGGGAGCGATATTCAACTCTTTTATAAGGAGAAGGAAGTGTCGGCTTTCTGTTATTGCAGCATCTCCGATAAATTTGAAGAAGTTGTACCGGGACTATTCCTTATCGAGCTGCACACAAAGAAGTGTGCAGTTAAACTTTGCGAATCAAGATTCACTCAGCGAAACACTCACCCCAATCTTTCGGAATTGAAGTTATGACGCAGCAAACGCCACCTGTAAAACGTGCTGAATGGAAATCTCGTTTTGGGTTTGTTCTCGCTGCGGCAGGGTCAGCGGTCGGCTTAGGCAACATCTGGAAGTTCCCGTACATCACTGGAGAGAATGGGGGAGGGCTGTTTGTTCTCATCTATCTCGCCTGCATATTGCTGATTGGCTTACCGATTATGATTGCGGAGATCATGATCGGACGTGCTGGGCAACGTCAGCCGATTGGGGCATTTGAATCGATCCACGAAGGGAAAACAGCCTGGGCGGGTATCGGTTGGATGGGTGTTGTTGCGGGGTTCATCATTCTCTCCTTCTATATCGTAGTCGCTGGCTGGGCGATGGACTACACGCTGAAGTCGGTCGTCAACTTCACCAAACCAATTGAAGCATCGGCTGCCGTAGAAGCAGATACATTCATTGCCTCGGCGACTAAGGAAAATATCAAATCGTTCCTTGTTGAAACGAAGGTTGACCACGCGATGCGTCCTAAGAAGTCGTTGTTTGAAAGTCGACTGACGAAAAAAGAAAGCAACAGCTACAAGCGATTCAGCGCTGCGATTGAGGCAGCTGAAGACAAAGACGAAGCTCGCAGACGACTACTGACAGACGCGAGCTTGAAGTCTCAAGTCCGAAAAGTTGAAGAGGTCAACAAGAAGATCGCGAAAGCGGAAGCTGATCTCACCACGAGTATGGAACGTGAGGTCAAGGTTCTCACTGAAAGGGGATTACTCGCAGAAGCGAAAACAGCCAAGCGGCGTTCTTTGATCTATGGGAAGGTTAAAGCAGCATTTGGCAACACGGCTTCCAACGGGTGGCAGTCACTGATGTGGGCGGCACTCTTTATGATGATTACCGTCGGAGTTGTCGCAGGTGGTGTGGCAGCGGGGATCGAAAGAGCGTGTCGCATCTTGATGCCAACACTGTTCGCCTTGATTTGCACAATGGTCCTGTACGGAGCGTTTCAGCCGGGCTTCGCTGAGGCAATCGCCTTTGTATTCAGTCCCGACCCTAGCAAGCTCAAGGCGAGTGGAGTCTTAGAAGCACTCGGACACGCTTTCTTTACATTGTCGTTGGGCATGGGAGCGATGATGACATACGGTTCTTATCAGACGTCGAAAAAAGGTCTGCTGCAACAGTCGCTGATGATTACGTTGCTGGACACATTGATCGCCTTGCTGGCATGTATGATGATCTTCCCAATTACTTTCTCATACGGGCAGGCGCCTGATGATGGTCCAGGACTAGTCTTCATGAGTATGCCGCTTGCGTTTGCAGAAATTGGTAACGGTGGGATGCTGCTTTCGATTCTCTTTTTCGGATTGTTGTTCTTCGCTGCACTAACCTCTGCGATATCATTACTAGAAGTCGTTGCTTCATACTTGATCGATCAGAAGAGTTGGTCGCGCCCCTCCGCTGCTCTCGCGACTGGATTATTGACCTTAGCTGTTGCAGTTCCGGCAGCCTTTTCCGGCGACGCCACTTCAGTTTTAGCGAACTGGAAAGGGGACTACGGGATGGATTTCTTCGACACCATGGACCACCTCGCTTCAAACTGGATGCTCCCACTGGGAGGCTTGTTCATCGCTGTTTACGCCGGCTGGATCATGCCGAGAAAAGTTCAAGAGGCAGAGGTTCAAGATATGCCAAAATGGGCGTTTCACACATGGTTATGGCTAGTGCGAATTGTCGCGCCCGCTCTCGTGGTGATCGTACTGATGCAGAAAGTCGGCGTGTTTGATATCGATGAAATCGTCGCAAGTCTTCGATAAAACAAAGACTTCATATAGAAATTGAATTCATTCGGTAATAAGCTTTGCCCCACACTTAAAGTGTGGGGCTAAACAATAATTGAATTGATCATACAAAAAAACGCCCGACATTTCTGCCGGGCGTTTTCTTTTTCAATCAGCAAAATTGTTGCGAACTAAAGGTTTTCGCAAGCACCTTTGACTGTTTTGATGATGACAGCTGCCACTTTGTATGGGTCAGCGTTGGATGCGGGACGACGATCTTCGAGCCAGCCTTTCCAACCTGATTCAACAGTCGCGATTGGGATACGAATGGAAGCACCACGGTCGGAGACGCCGTAGCTGAACTCATCGATCCGTTGAGTTTCGTGTAGTCCAGTGAGGCGCTGATCATTGTCAGCACCGTAGACTGAAATGTGATCCTGAACTGTTGGTGCGAAGGCTTGACAGATTTTGTCGTAGACTTCTTTGTCTCCAGCGGTTCGAAGAATTGTGTTCGAGAAGTTGGCGTGCATTCCGGAGCCGTTCCAGTCACCTTTCATTGGCTTACAGTGCCAGTTGATTTTGTAACCGTACCTTTCGCCACACCGTTCGAGGAGGTAGCGAGCCATCCAAATTTCATCGCCAGCTTGCTGAGCACCTTTCGCAAAGCATTGGAATTCCCATTGCCCCATCATGACTTCAGCGTTAATGCCTTCGACATTGAGACCGGCTTCGAGGCACTCGTCGAGGTGTTCTTCGACAAGATCGCGACCGATTGCGTTGCCAGCACCAACTGAACAGTAATACTGTCCTTGTGGATTGGGGTAACCTTCAGCCGGGAAACCTATCGGACGGTTGATACTAATGTCCCAGATGGTGTATTCCTGTTCAAAACCGAACCAGAAATCATCATCGCCGTCAACGATTGTTGCACGGCCGTTACTCTCGTGAGGAGTCCCGTCGGCGTTGAGGACTTCGGTCATCACCAACCAGCCATCCTTGCGTGCAGGGTCTTTGTAGATTGCAACAGGTTTCAGCAAACAGTCTGAAGAGCCTCCTTCAGCTTGCTCAGTGGAAGAGCCATCAAAGCTCCAAACTGGGCAATCTTCCAGCTTACCGCTGAAGTCAGCGACGATTTTTGTTTTGGCGCGAAGACTCTGCGTTGGCTTGTAACCATCGAGCCAAATGTACTCTAATTTTGCCTTAGTGCTACTCATTAAATAATCCTTAGCGTTGTTACTGTCACCTGACGTCAACCAGGGATTTGCAGCGAATTCTGCAACGAAATTAATTCCGATTTTCGAGCGCGGACGTCAGAACTGAAACGCCCGAAGTTTTCGGTGAATGGCACAATTTTCAGTTCAACTGAAGTTAAGCCATCCTAAGTGCATCCTGCAAAAGAAGGGAACAGGCAACCATCGCTTGTTCAGTAGGCATTGTTGTTTAATTTCTAAGCAGCAATACCGTTGTACTTTAATTACCTCAGCAAGAAACACTTGAAATAAAGCACCCATCTCTACTTAGCTTGGTAGTAGCAAGTCGTATACCTAAATTAAAACCGTCGTCACCAAGCTAATTGGATGATACATATTCAAATTCACGATTTCCAGTTCGCTCCATGCGGCAACACGTGGAATATCAAGAATGAACAATTTCTTCTACCTATTCATTTCGATCACATAATATGCTATCGAAATCAGAACAACCAAGATAAAATATCCCCAGATGAAGATTGCATTTCTCCGACGTCTCTTGGGTTCTTCAGCTTCTTCTTGGATAATCGCTTCGTTATTCTCAATGATTGATGCACGACAAAGTTTGCAAGACGCAACAGGCTCGCCATCTCTTAGAAATACGGAAATATCCTCCGGCAGCCCTTCTTCGCCCGCATTCCAACTTGAGAATTCCATCTCAAAGACAAATTTCTCCCCAGAATCAAGTGGAGCG
>JABJMI010000110.1 GCA_018659505.1 Planctomicrobium sp. | reverse complement strand
CAGCAATTGCCTGACCTTCCTTCACAATTGCCCCACTCGGAACAAGATACTTGCTCAGTATCCCTTCGCCATCTGATTCCAGATAAAACAATATGGAGTCAATCAGCAGTTCCGCGATTCTTTCTCCGACAATCACGGGACTCCCTATTGGTGTCGTCCAGTTCATGAGCTTGATCGGGACACCTTCCGAGTACAAGTTTGGCACTTTCACGAGATGAATGTCTGAAGAAAATGGGGGTTGCGTCATGTTGGTTGATTCGAATAAAAGATGTTCGGCAGATTCTGCGTGTACCGGGATGGTCTAGTGCGCAGCTGTTTTCGGATTTCAGCATTGCAAAGGATTGCGATCAAATGGAACTCAATACACTCTCTTGTCGAACTGGCATCTCTAACAAATTAGAGTGCAGTTCAATGCGTTCTGGATCGTTGATTGTTCGCCAGAATTTCTTACGTGCTTCCATTGTAATGCTCTTCAGCAGTTTATTGCTTGTTGGGTGTGGAAATCAGGCTTCAAATTCTCGGGTTGATAACTCTGCCGCGGAAGAGGATTCTACTCCAGTTGTTCCTCCAACTGTCAGTATAGATGCTCCACTTATCCAACTGGATGTCCCAGAAGAAAAGCCTGCGAAACCAGTGCAGTCTGCTATGGTTCCTCAAGGAACTCTTGAAACGGCTGTTTCAAATGAAACACAATCTAAGCGGTCCGAAAAAGGTTCTGTACTGTGGTTGTTAGAAGAAATCGCCATGCAAAGGGCTAAGGCTAGCACTCGAGTCGCTAGTTCGATACAGGGCAATGATTCAACCAGACAGCTGACGCCCATTTCGCAAGAGCAGCTACAAGCTGAGCGAAATGCTGCGAACCGAAAAGTGATTGAACTTGCTCAGCAAGTGATTGTGAAAACTCATACTCTTCCGGAACAATTAAATTCATTCAACACAGCGGTTCTGGCTCTTTCAGATGCTCGTTTACAGTTGGCGATTACAGGCGATTCTGAGCAGGCAAAGTTGCTTGGTGAAGATGCAGAAGCATTATTCGCGAAAGATGCGAACTCGTTCGCTGCTTCTGAGTCAGCATTCAAGCTTTTGCAATTCACACAGTTGCAAGCACAAGCAATGGCTGCCAAAGACGCGAAGTGGGCACTCGCATTTGCGAGACAAGCACGCTTGTTTGCGAAGAAATTCCCCAATGAATCGAGCCGAGCTGCCATTCACCTCGTGGCTGCTGGACGGATTTGTGATAAGGTCGGATTGGTTGATGAATCGAAAAACTGCCTGATGGTTGTGGAAGAACGCTTCCCGAATTCGCCCTTTTCAGAACAAGTCAAGAACTCGCTCAGACGGTTACGTTTACCTGGTCAGGAATTATTAGAATTTGGCGGATCAACAATTGATGGGAAGTATATCTCGATTGATCAATTCCGTGGGCGCCCCGTTATCATCGCGTTCTGGGCTTCGAATTCAATCATCTTCAAGGAAGATATGCGACTCATCAATGACATTGTCAAGTCTTTGGGCAGCAAGGCAGCCATCATCGGAGTCAACCTTGATCGTGATGAGCTCGCTGCTGAGAAGTTCATTGGAATGCACGACAACACTTGGCCGCACATTTTCTATTCAGCACCGAATAAACGTGGAATGGAAAATCTGATTGCTAAGTATTACGGCGTCTCGAAAGTCCCATCTTACTGGCTGGTCGATGCTGATGGCATCGTGAGATCCGTAAGCGTCAACCCATCAGAATTGGGCGGCTTATTAACTGGACTTAGCTCTGGTGGTGAATAAATCCCCCGGTGGATCACTGGACTGACTAAACCCAATGCGAGTGGGAGGCTGGGAAGGTTAGGTTGAAACCGTCTGCTTCAGAAATATCTAGTCAATAGAAGGCATTGAAAAAGTGAAATTGTAAATTGTAAAGTATAAAATGACGTCATTTCGCACACCATTTTTCATTTTACAATTGTCAATTTACACTTTTCAATACTTCAAAGGGGCGTCAACTCGGGTCTCAACTGAGGTGATGCTCTTCGTGTGACCTAGTGAAATTTTCAACAGTTCACCTTGTGTCTGTGTCAGCGGTAGAAGACTGGGGACTCTCGTCCCCCGCTCGCCGAAAAATTGCAACTATTCTACAGATTGTCCATCTGCCTGAACGACATTGTTATTGCCGAGCTCCGAAGTGATGTACGAGGCAAGTCGAACCTCGGCAGCTGGGACATGTTCATAGACTTGTGCAGCAAAACCAGGTGACTGATTCGAAATCTTTAGGGCATCGCAGTAGTCCACAAGCATTGCTCGTCCATCGGGGCAATCATGAATGAAATAATGGACCCAAGCCCAGGCTTCCTGATAATCTTCGCGGTGCATTTCTGAGACGGTCTCGATCTTTTCCAATCTTAATAAGTCTGGTGACCATCCATTCGAAATCGCGAGTGCCAGTTTGGGAGAATGCTCTGGATGCCGACGTTTGGAATCGCGAGTACGTGTCTCGAAATACTCCGCGATGCCTTCATCCAGCCACAACGGCACAGTGTGCAGCGACGCATGTAGCACTCCGTGTGTGTATTCGTGTCGCAGATCCTCAGCCATGCTCGGTCCCCAGTGAGCATAAACAGCGAGTTCCGTTGGCGATCCGATGAAGAATGCCCGTCGCGCTGGTAAGTTCGGATGCTGCTTCTGCATATACTCCGAGTACCTGTCTTCGTCTTTGAAGAGATGTACGATGACAGGACGATTGGGAGCAGGGAGTTCTAGGAGATCTGAAATTTCTTGTCTTAGTTGAGTCAGTTCCTGAAAGAGTGGATCTTTCTTTGTGATTTTGACATCTGAACGAACCTGGAGTTGCTCGACATCAACTTTGTATTTCTGCGGAAGTCCCGTGGTGTCTTTCTTCATGAAGGAACAAGACGGAGAGACAGTAAACAAGAGTAAGAAAGCGAAGAATGTGAGTTGCTTTGAAAAAAGGGTTTTACCACGGAGGCACGGAGACACGGAGAAGAATCGCAAGGTGAGTTTGCGTCCTTTTCTGTGAACTCTCAGAGATTGTGACTCCGAACTTTGGGGCATGTGACTGACTACTGAAAGCTGAGCGAGGAGAACCGAATTAAGACTGAGAAGCGACTAGACAGTCATTTCCGGGCGATGATTGGGTAGCCAGACTGGTTCGACATTCTCCGCTTCGAAGAGGTGGGCGAGATGCAGATGGCAGGTGAAGAGCATGACCTGTTGACCTTCGTCAGCCACATTCAACAATGTTTCGACAGCGGCTTCAGTTCGAATTTGATCGAAGTTGACGGTGACATCATCGAGGATCATCGGCAGCTCAACACCTTGAGCGGCAAAGTCTTTAATCATCGCTAATCTTAATGCCAGGAAGACTTGCTCTCTGGTCCCACTACTTAGTTGTTCAACTCGCAGCGATTGTTGTGAATCATCGTCGACAAGCAGCGATTTCTCTCCGAGTGGAGTCCAGACGTTGCGGTACTTGTCGCAGGTCAATTGTCGCAAGTATTCAGAAGCGGTCAGTAATGTTTGTGGTTGTCGATCACGTTCGATACGTCCTCTCAATTCATCCACAACACGATTGGCAAGTCGATTCGAAAGCAATGATTCACTGGCGACTCGTAAAGCGTCTGCCACTTGTTCACGATCAAATCTTAAAGAAGCAACGCTGCGGTCCTCTTCGATGTCTCGAACTTCCTGCTTCAATTTGCCGAGAGTTTGATATTCTCGCTGAAGTGTTTCGTCAATCTCTTGCAGTTCATCGCGAATTTGGTTGAGTTGCAAACGATTTGCTGCCTCTTCGTACTCTTCCAGCATGTCCTCTGTGATCACCAATTCTGGTTCGTTTTTGGTGACATTAAAGAGTGTGTGTTCAGCTCCTTTGAGTTCTGCTTCAAGAGTTTTCCGCTCATCAATTGCAGCTAACTTAGCTGCAATATCTCCACGGTCAGCGACCCCCAGTTGTGAGAGCAGTAACGAACGTTGCTCCCGCATCCGCTCGACTTTATCAACGAATCGAGATGCTTCTCTGCGTT
>JABJMI010000209.1 GCA_018659505.1 Planctomicrobium sp. | reverse complement strand
AGCGTGGTGAACTCTTCAGGGAACACAATCGTTCTTGCTCGACAAGGTGAAATCGTCATCATCGATCCGAAAGATCGTGAACTGGAAAAATACAACATTCCAGCTGGTGCGACTTTGAAAGTCAAAGAAGACGAAGAAGTCAAAGAAGATCAAGTTCTTTGCGAATGGGATCCACACTCCGTGCCGATTCTGGCAGAAGTTGGCGGACGTGTTCGGTTCGAAGACTTGATCGAAGGTCGCTCAATTCGTTCAGAAACAGATGCGAGTGGTTTCCGACGTTCAACAGTTATTGAACATAAAGGTGACTTGCATCCTCAGATTGTTCTTGAGGACAGCACTGGAAAAATTCTCGATTACTACTACCTGCCTGAACGTGCGAATATCGAAGTTAAAGAAGAATCGCAAGTTTCTGCTGGTACCGTCTTGGCGAAGCAGCCTCGTGAAGCGGCTGGAACTCAGGACATCACTGGGGGTCTGCCTCGTGTGACTGAACTGTTTGAAGCTCGTAAACCGAAAGACCCTGCGGTTGTCGCAGAAATCGACGGTGAAGTTGAGCTTGTTCCAGAACGTAAGCGTGGCAAACGTGTGATCGTTGTCCATGGTGAAGATGGAACAGATGTCGAACACATCATTCCACACGGTAAAGCGTTGCTGGTTCACACTGGTGACTTGGTAACAGCCGGCGATGCTTTGGTTCGAGGACCATTGGTACCGCACGATATTTTGCGAGTCAGTGGAGAAGAAGCGGTTCACGCTTATCTTCTGCACGAAATTCAGAATGTTTATCGTGCACAACGTGTGGGGATCGACGACAAGCACATCGAACTTGTTGTCTCTCAGATGTTGCGGAAAGTTCGTGTCGATAACGTGGGAGATACAGAGCTTCTGCCTGGTGCAGTGATTGATAAATGGGAATTCCGCCGAGTCAATCGTGCTTTGATGGATTGTGTTCGCGTCACAAATTCAGGAGCGACTGAATTCATGATCGATGACGTCGTCCCACTTTCAACAGTTGAAGAAGTGAACGACGCACTCGAAGCCGACGGCGAAGCTGTCATTGAGTACGCAAAACCACGACCAGCGACTGCCAGTACACAGTTGCTCGGGATTACCAAAGCTGCGGTGCAAAGTGAAAGCTTCATCTCTGCGGCAAGTTTCCAGGAAACAACCAAGGTACTGACCGAAGCTGCTCTTGCAGGTAAGTCAGATGGATTGGTTGGTCTGAAGGAAAACGTGATTCTTGGTCACTTGATCCCGGCTGGTACCGGCTTCAAGATTCATCAGGAATCAGAAGTCCGTATCCGACCGGAAGCACAACAAGAACTGCGAGAAGAACATGCTCGCATCTTGGCGGCACGTCGGGAAATGCTCAGCGAGAACGAAGAGCTCGGTGGCATTCCAGGCATGACTCCTCCACCTGCACCACCAGCAGGCATGGGAGACATTCCTTCCTTCACCGATTTGACTCCAGACGATTAACTTTACAATCGTAAGATCTTCGACAAAGCGTCTTCCTCTCTGGGCAGACGCTTTGTCTATTTATGGAGATGAGTTAACTTGTATTTTTCCATACGGTTATAAAAGAGAAATGTGAGTACCTGTTCACTCGCTTAATATGATTTAGAAATACGATTTCCAACGGAATTGAGAAGCCCATGATTACAGCCGTTGAACAAGATATTAAAACCATTCTCGACAAAGCAGTCTCTGGAGAACGACTTGAGCCTGCTGAAGGTGTGGCACTTTTGCAGTCGCATGATCTCGCTGCGATTGGTCAGGCTGCGGATGCTGTCACGAAACGCCTGCATCCAGAATCATTTCGAACCTACAACATTGACCGGAATATCAACTATTCTAATGTTTGTGCTGCGGTTTGTGATTTCTGTGCTTTCTATCGTCCTGTGGGACATGCTGAAGCGTATGTGCTGACAGAAGAAGTTCTCTTCCAGAAAATCCAGGAGACTATCGACCTGGGAGGTGACCAGATTCTTCTGCAAGGTGGTCTGCATCCAAAGCTTTCACTGGAATGGTACGAAGAGTTACTGCGTTCAATGAAAGCGAAATTCCCGAACGTCAACATTCATGGATTCAGTCCACCGGAGCTATGGCACTTTCATAAGATCAGCAAGCTCCCTTTGAAAACAGTTCTGCAAAGATTGAAAGATGCCGGACTGGGAAGTCTTCCAGGTGGGGGAGGAGAGATTCTTGTTGATCGTGTGCGGAAGTTAATCACTCGCGGAAAAGTTCTGACCGATGGCTGGCTGGAAGTGAATCAAGCCTGGCATGAAATCGGTGGAAAAAGCACCTGCACGATGATGTTCGGTCATGTGGAGACACTCGAAGAAAGAATCGAACACTTAGACCGCTTACGGAAACAACAAGATGAAACCAATGGCTTTACTGCCTTCATATGTTGGACCCATCAAGCCCCTGACCAAGCCCCCTGGTTCGGTAAAGATGCCGAAGCTGGACGCGCCGGCGGAGTCGATATGTCTCAGGTTCCCGAAGCAGGAGCATTTGAGTATTTAAAGACTCAAGCGGTTGCCAGACTTTATCTCGACAACATCCCCAACATTCAATCGAGCTGGGTGACTCAGGGTGAGAAAGTTGGTCAGCTGGCACTTTCCTTTGGTGCCAATGATATGGGATCGCTGATGATCGAGGAAAACGTCGTTGCTCAAGCAGGAACAGTTTTCCACTTAAGTCTGGAAAACATTCGGCGATGTATTTCCGAAGCTGGTTACCAACCTCGCCAACGCAATGTTTATTACGAACTGATTGATCAAGTGGTTGTTTGAGAAAGCATGTTGAAACGTAAGGTGACCGTGTTAGAAACTTCGATATTATTACGAACGAATTGTCATTCACAGGGTCGGCGAGCGGGGGACGTGAGTCCCCTGTCTTCGATTGCTAAAACAGGGAGTTGACACTCCCCGCTCGCCCACTTTTTTTCAAATTGAACACTAAAGCGAAGACTATGCGGATCAAAGAGATCTACGCCTCCAAACCATTTGGATTCTCCTTCGAAATCTTTCCACCAAAGACCGAGAAAGGTGATGAATCGCTGTTGGAACATCTGTCTCGATTGGCAGAACGGAAACCCGACTTCATCTCCTGTACTTATGGTGCCGGGGGAACAACCAGAGATCGCACGATTGAACTCTGTTCGATGATTCAAACAAAGTTCAACATCCCAGCGACGGCACATTTCACTTGTGTCGGTTCAACGAGAGAAGAGCTTTGCAACTGGTTGGATAAGGCGAACGAGAATGGAGTCAACAATATCATGGCGTTGCGTGGTGATGCTCCTGACGGAATGGAAACATTTGAAGCCGTCGACGGTGGTCTGCGCTACGCGAATGAATTGGTCGAATTGATTCGAGAGAAACATCCCGACTTCGGAATCGGCGTCGCTGGCTATCCTGAAAAGCATCCCGAAGCTCCCGATGCTGCGACCGATCTTGCAAACCTTGTCCGTAAGGTCCAAGCAGGAGCAGATGCCATTTACACGCAACTGTTCTACGACAACCAAAGCTTCTTTCGCTTCCGAGATCAACTCGATCAAGCAGGCGTTGCAATTCCACTCATTGCAGGAATCATGCCCATCACCGAGTTTGCCCGCATCAAACGCATCACCAGCATGTGTGGAGCGATCATCCCCGATGAACTTTCAAACAAGTTAGAAGCAGTCCAGGACGACAAAGACGCCCAGATGGAAATCGGAGTTCAATTCGCGATTGAGCAATGTCAGGAACTCATTGACTCAGGCGTGCGAGGCACTCATTTCTACGTCCTCAACAAATCCGAAGCCTGCGAAAAGATCCTGGATTCGCTGCAACTTCCGTAGGGGAATGAACCTATCATTTTCAGAACCGACTTCAACAAACTCTCTTTGGCGTGCTGTCCACTCCCTTATCGAGCAAGGCGAACCAGCTGCCGCATTTCTATGCCGTCTAACAGTTAGACAATCAGCGAACAATGATACTGTCAGCATGAGAAGTCTAGTAAAAATTCATCTCATTCAGCTGTCAGATTGACAATTGCTGATGAGTTATACAGAATGGTTGAAACGTTATACGGAATACAATTCCGTCTAATTACTTGTTATGCAACAGGAGTCAGTGAGTGAACAAAACGTTTCATCCTAATTGTCAGCTCTTTGTTTTCGCGATCCTCATTGCGACCGCATCGGCCGGGTGCGGCAACCGGGGCGCTTCCACCGCAGATGCGCAGAAAACACAACCTGACTCCTCCTCGAAAACCGTGTCCCCGTCCGAACTCGTTTCAGCGCCGGATACTTCCGTAATGGATGCCGCAGTCAAGGGAAACGTAGACGTTATCCGTCAACATGTCGCAGCAGGCACTGACCTGAATCAACGGAACTCCAACGGGGCCACCGCGCTCATTGCTGCAGCCTCGCTTGGTCAGAAAAAGACCGCAATACTGTTGATTGAAGGCGGCGCTGATCTCGAAGTAAAGGGTAACAACGGCTCGACCGCACTTCATACAGCCGCGTTTCTGTGTCGCGAGGAAATCGTCAAAGCACTACTCGCTAAAGGCGCAGACAAGGAAGCTCGGAATAACGCTGGTTCGACGGCTTTCGATTCTGTGGCAGGGCCCTTCGATGAAGTTAAACCCATCTATGACTTCCTGCAAAAAGCTCTTGATCCATTGGGCGTGGAACTGGACTATGACCGGATTATGGCAACCCGCCCCAAGATGGCCGAAATGCTTCGCGCAGATTAGGTAAAGATTGCATAACAATTGCGTGAACCGGAGCGGCGAATCCGGCGGAATCTGAAATCAACGCGTAATCTCGCCGCCCGGTTACGCTAAGCGTTATGCTTGTCGTTGCTTTTGTGCGTGGTTGAAGGTCGGGGATTGTCTTTCTTTTGATCTGTGTCTATCTGTTTCATCCGCGTTAATCTGTGTTCCTCTTTAGGTTGGTTGCCTTCGGTTTGATTCCTTCTTTCTCTTTGTTCATCGCTGAGTTCAGTTGGTTTTTACTTTGCGTTCATTGCGTCTCTGCGGCTTTGCGTTTCAACTTCCTTTCTTGCTTAACACGGTCAGTACTGTTGGTTCATTCACAGCGTAGTTTGGGCAGTGCTGTTGCTTGTTGCTCAACAGCAAAGTTCAGGCGTTTGCTGGCATAACAAATCGTTGCACAGGAGCACGCTGGTCTGTCGGGTTTTCAGCGTCTGCTGCTTTGTTTAGACTTATTGTTGATTCAAACATTCACTTCACAGTGCGCGTGCCCTGTGAACTTAATCGTTATGGCTCTAAGCAAGCTATCATGAATCGAACAATGTTCGCAAAAGCACTGGGCGTCCTGCTTGTTTTCATCGTGGGATTTGTTGCCATTTTCTGGGCTCAGATTTCCGAGTCATATGGCCCCATGAGACAGACTGAAGCCCAATGCCTCATTTGCCAACGCGACCACGTTCAGAAATGGGTGTGTGGATCGAAGGTCAATGATGAGATTATCACCAACCAGTACTCCGACTGGATTGACACGTTTATCCCGTTGAACCATCAACATGTGTGGGCGGGGCATACTGCGTACAACCGAGCACACTGGTTCGGGAGCACGTCGATTGCTTGTGGTGGCATCGCAACAATTCCTCGAATCTTTGAGCAACGCTCTCGTTTGGGAGAACTAGAAGCACAGAACCTTGCTACCAAATACCATGAAGTGATCAAGGGGCAATCGTCGAAGATCGACTTCAATGAACTCGATTCTTTTATGAAGGCGGTCGTTGACGATCCAAAATCATTGCTGAAGGATGACCCTCAAGGCTAAGTGTGCTGCAACATTTCTCCTACAAGGCATAACCATGCGGT
>JABJMI010000511.1 GCA_018659505.1 Planctomicrobium sp. | reverse complement strand
CTCGTTTCCAAATTTTCATTTGCGCCTTAGCAGGCGGGGTAGCGTTCGCCGCCGTCGAAAACGTGATGTACTTAGGAGCAGCCACTCTCGACTGGACGAATCCACTGACCCGCTGGCGCTGGACAATCTGCGTTGCCCTGCACACTTTCTGCTGTCTCATTTCAGCATTAGGACTAGCACGCATCTGGAAGAAAACGATGGATGGCAAAACGGCTCCAATCATTCAACACGGCGTCCCTTACTTCACGACAGCAATAGTCGTTCACGGAACCTACAACGCATTCGCCATGGCGTTTGAATGGTTCTATCAGCCGTTTTAATAAACCATGAATACCTCTCCCATCAACGTCCTTTTCGTTTGCACAATGAACAAATGGCGCAGTCCAACGGCAGAAAAAGTTTACGCCAAACAGCAACGGGTTAACGCACGATCACGTGGCACAAGCAAAAAAGCACGTCGTACGATTACCGTAGATGACATCAAATGGGCTGACGTCATTTTCGCAATGGAAGACAAGCACCGACAGCAACTTCAGTCGCGATTTCCTGGCGAAATGGCGTACACCGAAATTCATGTCCTCGATATCCCTGACGAATATCAGTTTATGGACCCTGAACTGGTTCAATGTATCCAAGATTCCGTTGATGGTTTCTTGAACCATTAAGTGGTGTGTCTTCAATTTGATCGAATTCGCAGCAATCGGTTTGCGAGTTTGAAAATTGATTCGATCCTGCTGACTCAACTCATGAAAAGATTTAAAAGGTGGACTAGCATTATGGTTCTGGTTGCTCTTCCCTGCTGGTCGTGATCCAGCAGAGTAAATAGTTAACAGAGTTCTGCTAGCTAGGCTGCGATTGTCGATCACCTGCCGAATCATCGTTTACCAGCAATTGAGACGCCATTTCACGCAAAATCAGGTAAACGACTAGGATATCGCCCGTTTCATCGAGCACATCGGACACGCTGTCATATTCCCGCTACGTTAAGATAGAGTCGTAACTGATTTTCGAGAAACACCTTGCGACAATCGAATGAATTACTAAAATAATTGCATCGTCTAAAGCATCTTACTATTCTATACACGACGATATTCCTACTTTCAATGACATTGTTCCTGACCACTATTACCGCGTCAACATTTCATTTGACTCCTTTGCCACGAAAATCCAAGAGGTTTGAAGTGGCTTCGAAATTTGGGAACATTCACTGTTTACTCTGCTGAAAGATCGATCATGCTGAACCGTAGAAGAATGCTTCAAGGAGTGGCAACCGGTGCCGCTATGAGTCTCTCGCTGCCCTCGAATCGTCTTTTTGCGTCGCCCGCACAGAGTGGCACGACTCCTAAGCGTATTATCTTCTTCATGCAGAATCAGGGCTTCGATCCTGCGACCTGCATTCCTGAAGGCATGAAACGATCTGGCTCGCTGGCGAAGGCTAAACTTCCTGAACCGATCAGTGCTCTTGAGCCATACAAAGAGCGGCTGCACATTATCAACGGTCTGCATGGTGTCCATACGAGTCCATCACATAGTGCGTTCTTCGGAGCACTTGGTGGATATCGAGGAAGCGATGGGGTTCCACCGAGTGCATCGACTATCGATTATGAATTGAGCAAGGTTCTCCCTCAGACGCTGCTACCGCATTTGTGTATCGGGATGGACTCGATAGAAAACATGACTTCCAAGCCGACAATTGCAACGCTTTCTGCAACCGGTGCTGGTCAGCCGATCTTCATGCACTCCAATCCGAATCATCTTTACCAAATGCTTTATGGAGGTATTTCGACCGGAGACATTCGACTCCAGCACGAAGCGCGTTCGAACGTGATGAATCAAATTGAAAAGCTGGCAGCCACGAAAGGGCAATCGCTTCCGTCCACCGATCAACAACGATACGGTCAATTCGTCCAAGGATTCAAGGATGTCAACGGTCTACGTGACCGTCTCGATACAGTCGCTGATCATCTTCGTCAATTTGCCCCCGAAGTGGATAGCCGATATGCCAATCCAGAGTTCGAAACTGACTGGCATGATATCCTTTTGGACCTCGGCATTTCAGCCCTGACGTCTGGAATCACGAACACACTCACAATCGGTTCCGGTCGAGGTGAAATCTTCGGTGCCTGGAAAGGACTGGGCGTCGAACAACAGGGGCATAACCTGGGGCATATGGACCAACCAGGAAATCCGATCTGGGTCAAGATTCGGCAATACAACAGCCGGATGTTGGTCAGAATCATGGAAGCCCTGGAAGGCGTCCCAGAGGGAAGCGGGACCATGATGGATAACACGTTGATTGTTTACACCAGTAATAATGCAGACAAACAACATACAAGTGGAACAAACTGGCCAGTCATGCTACTCGGTAACTTCGATGGCTCTTTCAAGACTGGTTGCTTCACTCAATTGGATGGCAAACGCCCGATCAACGCTCTATACACGACTCTTCTGCGTGCTGCCGGAGTTTCAGTTGACCATTTCAATATGAACGAGAAACTCGCTAGAAAGTTCGATACCGGTTCCGGTCCTGTCAAGGAATTGCTGGTATGAGTCGCCTCCGACTTGCGTTTTTAATACTTCCGTGGAGCTTGCTCTCTGTGGCAAGTGGTGAGACCTTCACCCCTGGACAAGAGGTTCGCGGAGATTACCAGAACTTTGCCCAACAGTTCCTGACTAAACATTGTGTTGACTGTCATGGCGATACTGACCCAGAGGGGAATCTCTCGCTTCATGACTTGGGACCGGTTGATGAAGTCAACGCAGCGACATGGAGAAGTGTCTGGGCGCAAGTCACCTTAAGGGAAATGCCACCCCAAGAAATGTCTCAACCCAAGGTGATCGAACGGTTACGTTTTTCTGAGTGGGTAGTTGCAGAATTGACAGAAGCCATGCGCGATAAAGGTGGTTTTTTTGACCATCTTGATCCTAATAAAGCCAACTTTGTCGATCACGATCTCCTCTTTGGCCCACTCCCAGAGGGAATCAAGCTGAAGCCAACATCCTCGCCTGCTCGTATTTGGCGAGTGACTCCTCAAGAGCACATTACGCGTTTGAACGAACTGATCAATCGAGAACCCGATTTCGATCCGAAGAAACCGGGACTGCGAACACGTGGAGATGTTGTTCCAACGAACCATGGTGGTGAACTGAAACTCTACTTTGGAACAGATCGCATTATCAAGTGGCAGGGCGGAACAGTTG
>JABJMI010000244.1 GCA_018659505.1 Planctomicrobium sp. | reverse complement strand
GCCGCATTATCTAAAGTTTGATCGCTGCCTGATTCAAGATATCAATCAAGCGAGTTCGCAGCAGTTGAAGATGATTAAATCACTGGTCGACGCTGCTCAAGATGCAGGGATTACGACTCTCGCAGAGGGTATCGAAACTCAAGAAGAGGCAGCGGTCTGTTGTGATATGGGTTTCCAACTCGGACAAGGATATTTCTACGGTTACCCTGAAGCGAATCCGATTTCTTAGAGCATTCCCAATGCACTATGAATTGTGGTTACTCTTCCTTCATTGCATAAAACAGCCACAGAGTTCACCGAGGACTCAGAGAAGAAAAATTGATGTCGTTCTGAACTGAACTCATGGAAATGGTCACAATCTTGACTGATTTTTTAGAACGCAGATACTCGCGGATGATGCGGATTTCCACAGATAAAAAGGAAGTGTCATTCGGCTTCTCCCAATCTGTGACAATCCGTTTCATCCGTGACGATCTGTGTTCTCCTTATTGATATTGATCTCCTCTGTGGATATTGAGTGACTTTCAGTCAACACTCGATCCTAGACAACTTCAGACGGCTGATGTTTTACGATAAAGCGTTGCTTTCAGCGCACAGTTTTTCTCTTTTCTCCGTGTCTCAGCGCCTTCGCGGTAATTTTATTTATCTTAGCCGCAAAATCACCAGAAGAATCTGCCATGACTTCAGATATTTGAACTGATACAGGTTCTTCTCAACTCAAATATTTGAAATCCTTCAGAAGACGGGATTTCAATTTCGTTTAATTCTTTGTTGAGAATACGGACTTGATAGGTTCGGCTGAGCGCCAATCGGTAAAAATCGGGAGAGAGATATCTACCGGGGTCGCCGAACCAGCAGACTCCTTCCGGTTTCAACATTTTATCACAAAGATCAAGAATCACTGTGTGCATGGGGGCATCGTAGGTGACTTCACAACCGATGATCGCATCGTACTGCTCATCGATTGGCTGCCTCCAATCCAACTGTAAAACACTTGGATCTGGAAGACCATTTTTAATGGAACTCATTCGACAGACGTGCAAAGCTGTTGGATCGTAGTCGCTGAATGTGACTTCATCACCACGCTTTAATGCCGCTAAGCCGACTAGCCCTAAACCCGAACCTAATTCAAGGACGGAACTTCCTGATTCCCATGGTGCTTGATCCATGAGACTCGCCATCTGAATCGCTGATGGCCACAAGAAGGTCCAGAATGGCATGTAATCATTCTTTTCATTTGCAGCCATGACATCGTTGTCATCCAGAAACAAGTCGGGATCAGCCGGACAATAAATGGAGAGAGACTTCTTCCCAAATTCATACTCCACTGTTTTCCATCCACCAGGAATCGCTGGTAGTTCAGTGAGATCATCCGCCAATACGGGAAAGGCAGAAGCCTGGGATTGGAATTCGTTTTCGGGTGTTTGCTTCGCTGCCATGGTGATTTGTAAAAACTCTTTTCTTGAAAAATGAGATTACGAATAGAGTTCTGATTGAATTGAGTAACGGGATGAGAATTCCGAAAGAGAATCATACCGAATCTTGACGACACCTAAACTTCTGTAGAACAATTCTGTTATAAAACCGTACATATGATTGGTCCAGAAGGACAATGACCATGGAAGAATTTTAAGAAAATGTTTGGTGACTGGATTTACTACCCTGCAATAATTCTACTGCTGGTCGCAAATCTCGCCAGCTGGGCAGGGAATTTCTATCGCCTCCAAGGAAACTGGCTCATCGTCGCCAATTCAACACTCTTCCTATGCCTGTTGCCTCCCACTGAATCAGGGTTAGGAGTCAGTTGGTTCTCGATTTGCCTCATCATTGCACTCGCGGTTCTAGGTGATGCGTTCAATTACGCTTCCAAAAGGCATCAAATTTTCTCCGCTGAAGCGAATCCACCTGTCAGACAACGAGTCTTAGTCGGTGCAGGAATTGGCAGTTTGACCTGTGTACTCGCAGGCATGAGTGTCCCTATTATTGGATCGCTGCTTGCTGTGATCGGCGCCGTTGGTGGAGCAGCTGGAGGAGCATGGTTGGGGGCTGTTATTTCTCCTTATCAGCAATCTTTTCACACTGAACTGAGTAAAACCTCTCCGTTAACGAGTTCTCAACCTGCCCACAAACGACTCTCTCGTTTTTTGACCGACCAACAGATTCGTTTGATTCCTAAGCTGCTCGCTGGGTTCATGATGATGATCGTGATTGCCTATTCCTCTCTTTTTTGATGATTCAGTCGACATTTTCGGGACAATCGTTTCATCATTCTCAGTCTTTTGTATGGAGAGTGCTGACTTAGAGAACTTTAATGGAATCCTTTGCATTTTCTGAAAAATTAGCGATGATTGTTTGTTCAATATACCTCACGCATCTCACCCACATTACCAACCAGCTCGATGCGATGATTCCTTCCAGAATATTTTCGGAGTAGAAATCAAGATGAGATTCGCCCTACTTGCCTTGTTGGCTTTCACTTCGGTCAATGTATGTTCTTCAGTCGAAGCCGGTCGTCGACTCGCTCGAATTACTAACAACAACTGTGTACCAGCGACTGTCAAATGCCAGACCAGTTGCGTTCCGCAACAGTCGGGAGCCTCTTTCGATCTGACAGCCAAGCATCTCTATGAAGCCCGTGAAAGCGAAAAGCAACTCAAAGCAACGGTTGCCATTTCGAATGCAGAGTTAGAAATTTTGAAAGCACAACTTGCTTCTCTTCAGAATGCTAACAAGAAGCTAAAAAAGAACCTTGCTGACTCAAAGAACCAAGTTGAAAGTCAGAAGAAGGAAATTGCTGGATTAAAATCAGCTTCCGAGCAACAAGCGAAAGCACTCGCTGCCGAGAAAGAAAAGAGTGACAAAGCCAAAGCTGCGGCAATTCTAGCGAAGGCTGAAGCCGAGAAGGGAGCCGCTCTTGCTCAAAAGCAGAAGCAGCTTGCTGAAGCGAGTCAAAAGGAAGCCGCACAACAATTGGCTGCCGCGAAAAAGCAACTGGACCTCGCCAATAAAAACGAAGAACAAGCCAAAAAGAATTCCGCCCAGTTGCAGCAACAAGTTCAAGCACTGAAGCTAGCTGCGATGAAGGCTGAAGAAGCTAAAGTTGACGAACCGGAAGCTGACCAAGAAGCAGATGGAAACGATCTTCCACCTTCGCCTGAAACACCGGAAGAAACAGTAAACTAACTCTTTAGTTACTCAAGAAACCTATTCTACTCAATCATTAAAACCCGCTCTTCTTTGGGACAGCGGGTTTTTCGCTGCGCTGTCGGCAATCAATCTCGATTCAATGTTTGAGTTTCGTCGATCTAATTAAAACAGACTTGAATCGGTTTGGTACCCATGCTGCCGATACTCAACCTGCTTTGAATCGAAAAAAGATCGCAGTCATATGCCTCCACGTCGGCGACCAACGAAAAAGTCTGGATCCTCAGAGATTCACCATCTTCATCCCAACCAGTTTTTAGAGTCATTTCTCTCTTATCTGGAGGCGGAATGTGGCATGTCGTTGAATACCGTCAAAGCTTATCGAAATGATGTTGAGCAATTCATCAGCTGGATGAACGAGGCAAATGTAGGTTCCGTTTTGGATGTGGACCTGGGAGTTTTGTCACAGTTTCTGGGATCGCTCCACGAAAGAGAACTGAAGGCGACCACAATTTCCCGTCGACTTGTCGCTTTGAAAATGTTCTTTCGCTATCTCGTATTAGAAGGCGTCGTCGCAGAGAGTAGCGTCGAGTTGATGTCTTCTCCAAAACTTTGGCAGTACTTGCCCACCGTGCTCAGTCCTGAAATGGTCGACCGCTTGCTGGAAGCTCCGACATGGGAAGACAGTTTCCCCAAGCGAGATCGTGCGATACTTGCAATCCTCTATGCAACAGGTTGCCGAGCGTCAGAGGTGAGCGGAATGCGACTTAGGGATATCCGCCTGGAAGAGAACTACTGTCGTTGCCTGGGGAAAGGAAACAAAGAACGGATCGTCAATCTGAATCCGTTCGCAAAGAAGACGATCGAAACCTTCCTGGAGAAAGAACGTCCCAAGCTGCTCCGCAATAGGGAAAGTGAATACCTCTTTCTGACGAGAACAGGTCGATCTATTAGTCGCATCATGGTCTGGCAAGTCGTTAAGAAATACGCTGCCCGAATCGGGTGCAGCGACAAAATTAGCCCACACACACTCCGGCATAGTTTCGCCACTCACATGCTCGCTGGTGGAGCGGAAATTCGGGCGTTACAAGAAATGCTGGGGCATGCCAGTATTCGTACAACTCAAATCTACACTCAAGTTGAACATAGTCGTTTGAAGTCGATCCATTCGAGTTGTCATCCGCGCGGATGAGATGTGATGCCGGACACTTTAAGTGTCCGGCAAAACGACGAATTTACTTGAGTAGATAATCTAAGCGTCTCTTTACAGTATCGTTTTTCAGAACTTCTTTAGCGAAATCTTCTCTATTGAGTTCAAATTCATAACGAGGCTCGCTGTCTCGCAACAAGACCAGTGAATTCAAAATCAATCCGGTCTCAATACCCGACTTTGAATCCTTCAAGGCTTGCTTGAAAACAGCCTGCGGCTTAGCTGCCGAGATGAGTGCCAGAAACTCCGCTGCGCGTATGCGAACAAGCGGTTCCGGATCTTGCTGAGTGATGGCACTTGCCCGCAAAGCAAACTCTTGAGCTTCCTTGCCGAAACTGCTGCACACAATCAATCCCCAATATCGAATCCAGGGATCTTTCGACTGAAGAGCTTTCTCAATAGCAACCTTTGCGTTTTCAAACGGAAGCAGACTCAAGTCAGCGACTTTGACCAGCAAGGCAATCTCCTCTTGATGTTCTTTTCCAAACTCGACAGGCGCAGTGAACGCTTCCTCCGCGAGTACGCTTTCGGGATAAAAGCTAAGATCAGGCAGTTCAGCTACAAAGCTTGATAGCTCATCTCGCAGCTCTTTTAATGTTTCGGCATGTTCAGGATCGTTGGCCAGATTCTTGACTTCGTGTGGATCAGCTTCGACGTCGTACAATTCCTCAGCACCACGAGATTCAAAGAAATGACTTTGTGCTTCGTTCAGCTTCCCAGCTTCGTAGAGTTCTCTCCATTCCTGAAAAGCGAGCATTCGATAACGGTAGTTGTTTTGCAAACCATCAACATTGAAAGGTTGATAGTTGCGAATATATTCGTAACGACCTTTCCGCCAAGTTCGGACAAGATCATATTTCTCATCAAATCTATCAGCGTATCCGAAGACGGTGTTGCGTTGATTGACTTCCGATGATTGAACACCCTTGCCCAGGAAAGGTTTCCCATCGACCTGTTTAGGAACTTTAAGACCCGCAAGTTTCAGGGCAGTTGGACCGAAGTCGATAAAACTGACGAAGCCTTCCTGTCGGCTTCCCAGTTCCGCATCGACCAAGTGTTTGAATTTTTCCGGGACTCGAACTACAAGCGGGACATGCAAACCACTTTCATAGGCGTAACCTTTTCCCCTTGGTAAGACCCCTCCATGGTCGCCGAAGTAGAAAATGAAGGTCTCTTCGAGTAAGCCATCTTTCTCTAGTTGATCAACAACTTGCCCGATCTGCTGGTCAACTTTTTTAATGTTGTCCCGGTAGCGAGCATTGGTGTAACGGAATGTTTCTGTATCTGGATGGTAAGGTGCAACGAATACTTTCTCCGGATCAGTCTCAGTTTTTTGTTTCTCCATTTGCTCACTAGAGAAGTGCAGCGAACTTTCATGAGTTGTACCGAAACTTTGTTTGTAAAAGAACGGTTGGTTCGGCTCACGGTTTCTCCAACTCGCTTTCTTTGAAGAGTTGTCCCAGACTCCTTTGCCTTCGATGGCGTTGTAGTCTTTCTTGCTGTTGTTCGCTGTGTAATAGCCGGCATCACGCAGATATGCCGGGAACATTTTCAATCCCGGTGGCATTGGGACCATGACCGATCGACGGTGATATTGAGTTCCGATGCGGGGACCGTAACAACCGGTAATCAATGTCGTGCGTGCGACACTACAAACGGGAGCATTTGAAAACGCGTGGTCGTAAATGAGACCATGTTCTGCGAGTTCTTCAATATGAGGCGTCTCTGCACCGTGTTCATCGAACATCTTTAAATAGTGATGAGAATTGTCTTCTGAAATCAGCCAAACGATATTCGGTTGGTCGGCAGCTTCAATGAATTGTGATACAGAAAGAATCGCGAAGCCGACGTAGAGTAAGAGAGTGCGAGTCATTAAATTTGCCATAGAGTCAGAAATGGTTTGAATCTTATTCACATCTTGCAAAGATCGCTCGCTGGAAGCAACTGAACTAGAGTGAAGAAGTGGGATGTGTTTTGGACATACGCGAGACTGGGGATGTCGTACTCTTTGGTTTATAACCGTTCAAAGGCCGAAAGTTCGACGGTCTCTTAACCACGAAAATCACGAACCACACGAAAAAAAACATAATGAAATAGACATGTTCAGCGGTGCAAGCAGCTTTGCCTGCCGCGACACTCTTTTCGTGTCATTTGTGTATTTCGTGACTAGGCAATAGTGTCAATGTCGTAAACTCTTACCTTCCTCTGCGGTGATTCAATATTTAGAATTTTTGGAATTACATATAGTGGGAAGGCTCAAAGTGATTCACAAAAAGTAAACCTACAAAACTCCTCTGCTCTCTCTGCTTCCTTCTGTTCAATGTTTTTTCATGAACGGTTACTTTGATTCTTTCTTTCGTTCCATCACAATAATAATTGTGGTGATCCACAAGGTTAGTCAAGTCTCTTGTTAGCAGTCGTTAACACGGCAGTTTAGAGAAGAGGTCTTTCATCCATGCGAATTAATAACAAGCGAATTGAAACCATGACACGTATATTTCTGATGCTTTTGCTAATCCCGTTTACGAGTTCAATCTTCGCTGAAGATCGGATTCCCGTGAAACATCTTATTGATACTCATATCCATCTCTTTGATACTCGTAGAGATATCGAAATGGCTTGGCCGAGTAAGGATGATAAAGTTCTCTTTAAGCCTCATTTGGCGCCCGAATATTCCAAACTCGCGAAGGCGTCTGGAGTCACTGGAGTGGTCATTGTTGAGGCGAGTGATCACTTGGAAGACAATCAATGGGTTCTTGATGAGGTCGATGGAGACGAGTTTTATCTCGGTCTCGTTGGCAACATTGATGTCTATCGTAAAGACTTCGAACAACAACTTTTGCGGTTCAAGAAGGACAAACGATTTGTCGGTGTGCGACCAAGAGGCGCAAAAACAATTGACTTCAAAGATAGCCTTGTCCTGGATAATCTCAGGCTCTTGGCAAAGCATAATCTGACTATGGATTATCTAACAAATGGTGGCGGTATCGCTGGAATTCAGATTGTCGACGGCGTGGCGCAGGCAATTCCAAATCTTCAAATTGTTGTCAATCATTGCCTTGGTTATGACTTCGACGGAAAGGCTCCGAATAAAAAATGGAAGGCAGCCGTTAAAAGTTTGGCAAAGAATAAGAACGTCTATTGCAAAATCTCCGGTCTTTACCAACGCTCAATTCCTCAACCCGCACCTCAAAATATTGATCACTATCAATCTGTACTTGAGGTGCTCTGGGGGAATTTCGGAAAAGATCGCCTCATCTATGGAAGCAATTGGCCAGTCACGAAACATACAGGTACGTACGCAAGCTTGGTTGAACTCGTCGACCAATTCATCAGCCCTCATGGTCAAGATGCTCGTGAGCATTTCTATTGGAAGAATTCCGCTGCTGCTTACCGGCTACCATTGAAATAAATAACTCTTCGTGCATCTAGTAGCTTCACTATTTGATAAAGAAATTCACCACAGAGGCGCGGAGACACGGAGGAAAAACGATGCGTTGAACGCAATGCTGTCCTCAGTGTTCTCCGTGTTGATTGTTTCGAAGCGGGCAGGTCAGACTCATCTCTTAATAGTATAGAACCGGTCATTCATGACTCTCTTAAAAACTTTCATTTGCTGTTGTGGCGTATTGCTGACTGCACAAGCCCAATTAGTCGAAGCTCAAGGCGCCGGTGAAGGCAATGTACAAACGCCTCAGAGTGAAACTTCGTTGAGCCTTGAGGAACTCAAAACGGAAGGAGCACTTCGGTCGAAGTATTTGCAACATACTCAGCCCGAATTGACTGCTGCACCGGAGCCTCAGCTTGAAGTTTTTCAACAAGAGATTCAAGCACTCTTAAAGGCATCCTGCGTCGACTGTCATGGAGCGGAGACTCAAGAAGGGAATATCCGCATTGATACTCTCGATCCTGATTTACTTCATGGAGAAGATGTCAACTGGTGGCTTGAAGTTCTCGCTGTCCTGACGAATGGCGAAATGCCTCCGGAAGACAACGAACTGACTGACGAGAATCGCCGGAAAATCATCGATTGGCTTTCCCGAGAGATTCAGGTCGCTTCGATGATCCGGCGGACCGAACAAGGGCACTCTTCATTTCGTAGAATGACTCGCTATGAGTACAACTATGCTTTGCAAGATATTTTGGGGCTTCCCTACAACTTCGCAAAGGACTTACCGCCTGATCCAGTTTCGGGAGACGGCTTCCAGAATAGTTCCGAGACATTGCAGATCTCACCCTCTCAACTTGAAACATACAGAGAGTTGAGTCGAAAAGCGTTGCTAAGAGCGACAGTCTCCGGTCCTCAACCGGAGCCACTTCATTGGGGTGTCACGATGAAGGCGGCATCCGCCAGGGAGTGGGAGAAACAGAACGCAGAACTGGAGAAAGCGAAGCAAGACCTTCAAGACGATCCAGAAAAACAGAAGGAGACTTTAGAAAAACTTGAAGCATCTTTTCGAAAGCCACATTCGAACACGTATTACAAAGAGCTAAGTTCGGGACGCACAGCGCGATCAACTTGGCGGTATTCCGGTGCGAAGTATGCCTGGAGTCCAACGCAAACTCAGGCTGAGAAACCTGCCGAAATCGAAGCTGTTGCGATCATTCCACCGAGAAGAAATCTCATCGTTGAACTCGGAGACCAAATCCCCGAACGTGGAACATTACGCGTCCGTGTTCGTGCCTCGCGCGCCGCTGGGGAAGAGAAACGCATTCCAAGTATGCAACTTGAGTTCGGCTGGCAAGCGAGTAATGACTCTCACGCCTCAGTTCGAATCAGTCAAGCTGGTCTCCTTGTGGATGCTCCTCCTGAGAGTCCTCAATTCTATCAATGGGAGATCCCAGTCGGGGATATCTACCCCCGCAATTCGGTCAGGAAAATTTCGAAAATGGGCGATCTTCCGAGCCCATCAGAATATATCAAATTCGTGAACAGTTCTGTCTCTCAAGGCGATATTCAAATCGATTACGTGGAGGTGACAGCTCCTGTCTACGGTCAATGGCCGCCTGAATCGCACACCTGTATCTTCTTTCCAAATGAACATAAGAGTGATGAAACAACCTATGCGAGACAGATCCTAGAAGAGTTTATGCCCCGCGTTTGGAGGCGAGAAGTCTCTGCTGAAGAGATACAGAAAAAGCTTGAACTGTTGAATACGATCCGTCCAGATTGTTCAGATTTCCAGTCAGCGATGATCGAAGTTTTAGCGAACGTACTTTCATCCCCAAACTTTCTGTATCTGGTAAATTCCTTCCCTGTCGAAGAAGAAAGTTTAATCAATCAATACGAACTGGCGACGAGACTCGCGATGTTTCTGTGGTGCAGCACTCCTGATGAAGAGCTACTCTCCCTCGCTGCCAAAGGCGAATTAAATTCTCCTGAGAGACTCGAGATGCAAGTGAAAAGGATGTTAGCTGATGCACGTTCCGAGCGATTCTCTCAACAGTTTGTCAGTCAATGGTTGAACCTGCAATTACTTGAGTTCCTGAAAGTGGACAGAAAAGACCATCCGCAATTTGAGTCGACTTTGAAGGAAGCAATGCTCAAAGAGCCTGTCGTTTTCTTCGATCATCTGTTGCGAGAAAATGAGAGTGTGATGAATTTCTTGCACACGGATTACACGCTCGTCAATGAAAGGCTGGCACAACATTATGGATTGCCAAATGTTCATGGCAACCAATTTCGTCCGGTAGAGTTCCCTGCAAATCTCCACCGAGGCGGGCTCTTAACTCATGCTGGTTTGCTTGCCATGAACTCAGACGGCAAAGATTCTCACCCGCTGAAACGTGGGATCTGGTTATTAGATCGATTACTGAACGACCCGCCTCCCCCTCCGCCACCTGCCGTTCCCGAGATCGACCTCGCTGATCCTGAGATTGCGAAGTTAACGCTGAAACAACGCATCGAGAATCATCGCAATCATGCAGCGTGCATGTCGTGTCATGCGAAGATCGATCCCTGGGGAATCGCGTTTGAAAATTTCGACGCCGTCGGAAGCTGGCGAACGATGATTGATGGGAAACCGGTCGAAGCGACCAGCGCTTTATTCAACAAGCAGGAACTTGCTGGCATCGATGGGTTGAAGAGATATCTTCTCATCAATCGGCAGGATCAATTCGCTAGAGCTTTAACTCACAAAATGACAACATTTGCACTTGGAAGACCACTCACATTCGCTGATCGTTCCAGCGTTGATCGCATTACTTCCGAACTGCGAAAACATGGAGACGGTCTCGAGGATTTGGTCACACTGATCGTGATCAGCGACTTATTCCAGTCCAGATGAGCCAAGGCTTCAATATTAGCGATTGGACTTGGAGTGGCTCATAGATGTCCGATAAACTGATTGATAAGCGTCACGGTATTACATACGAATATTGGTTGTTGAAATGAATGAATACTTCAGATCACTTGATCGCCGTCAATTCCTGCGTGGAGCGGGAGTCGCGCTTGCTCTTCCGACTTTGAGTTCCCTCGGGAAATCGGTCTCTGCCGCAAAAAAAGATGCACAACCTCGCAAGCGGCTTGCCTGTTTCTACTTCCCAGATGGGGTTCCGATGCCGCTCGCAGAAGACCCTGCTCACAAGGATTGGCTTTGGTTCCCGCATGGAAGCGGAAAAGATTACACATTCACAAAATGCCTTGAACCGCTTGAACCATTACGGGACGAGTTAACCATTTTTTCCGGTCTCTCTCATCCGGCAGCCAGAAGCATTCACGGACACTCCAATGCCGATCAATTCCTAACGGGTGCTTCGACAGGAGGGGCTGGTGAATATCAAAACTCCATGTCACTCGATCAGGTCGTTGCCGCACATATCGGAGATCAGACTCGTATCTCTTCTCTAGTCCTTTCAACTGATGGTGGAACCGGTACTCCTCGTGGAGCTCATACTTTGTCCTTCAGTCGCAACGGGAGAGCCATTCCGGCTGAACATCGACCGAAGCAAATCTTTGACAAGCTCTTTGTGAAGAATTCACAAAATGCAGCGAAGCGTCTCGCAATCACGGAAAGTGCATTGGACGATCTACTTGCCGATGCTCAATCGTTACGCAAAAAACTTTCCAAAACTGATCAAAAGACATTGGACGAATATCTTCAATCTGTTCGAGATACCGAAATCAAAGTTGAAAAATCCAAACGATGGATGTCGATCCCGTTACCTCAGGTTGATGTCGATCACTTGAAACTTGACATCACTCCAAGTGATCCTCGCGAGTATTTGGAAACGATGTTTGAACTGATTTATCTCGCTTTTAAAACTGATTCCACTCGCGTTGTGACTTACCAGCTGGGCAGAGAGAACGGAATCGGTGTTAGCGACTACCTTGCTCGCGCAGTCGGTTTTCATCTCACACATCAACTTTCGCATGAAACGAAAAACCCCGGTGGCTGGGAAAACTTCGGGAAGTATTGCAGATTTCTCAGCGAAGAGTTCGGTAAGTTTGCAGCCAAGCTCAAAGCAACTCCCGAAGCTGGGCAAGAAGGGAACATGCTCGACAATACAATGTTGCTATTTGGATCAGCTTCGAGTGCCTTTCACCTTTCCAGAAACTACCCATTGCTTCTAGCTGGTGGAAAAAACATGGGCTTAAAGCATGGACATTATCTCAACTTCGCGGGAAGCAATCCACAAGGCGGACCATGGTCAGGCGGACGCGAACCATGGCAGCAAGAGATTTCCCACGAGGACATCCCGCTCTCGAATCTGTATGTTACCATGCTTCAACGACTCGGGATTGAAACGAACCGATTTTCCGATAGCACTGGAGTGATCGCTGAAGTTTGAGTCACATATCGAACAGGAAGTTTGAGAGACGAAAAGATTTACCTTGAGTAATACAAACGCAACGACGTTGCTCAGCGTTCAACCAATCGGTAGGCTCCAGACTCCATTTCACTTCAATCGCTTTCGGACCTCGTGGATGAATCGAAAATCCCCTCTAATAATATTGTGGCAGAGTCGAGTGCTTACGCTCTTTGCACTCGCGATTTGCGGTTGTCAATCAGGCAATGATAGCGACAAACCGTTACGGCTGAAGATGGCGCATGTTTATGAAGTCAGTGCGCCGACACATTCGTACGGAACGGCTCATCTCGCTGAACGATTACAGAAGATCACCGATGATCTAGATGTGACCGTCTATCCAGCGGCGCAGCTTGGTAGTGAAGCTGAATTGCTGGAGCAGCTGGTCGCTGGTGAACTCGACTTGGCGATTTCTGGACCTTCATTTTTAGCGATGTGGCATCCTCCGCTGGGTGTCCTGGATGCGGCATTTGCATCGCGTGATTTAGATCACATGCTGGAAACGGCTCGTGGCGAAGAGATGGCGCCACACTGGGAAGAACTTCGCGTTCGTTATGGAGTTCGTGTCTTAGATACATGGGCATACGGCTCGCGGCATATCACCTCGAATGTTCCTATTCGACACCCTGATGATCTTGAGGGTTTTCGCTTGCGACTTCCGGGAGCACGAATCTGGCAGGCATCCGGAGAAGCTTTGGGAGCCAGTCCAATGCCCATCTCTTTTGCGGAAGTCTATCTGGCACTTCAACAAGGAATCGCGGATGGCCAGGAAAACCCCGTCCCTGTGATAAAAGCGATGGGGTTCCACGAAGTGCAAAAATGTTTGAACGTCACAGGTCATATTCAATCATCTGTGCAAATTCTTATGAATGAACGAGCATGGCAAAGATTAAGTCCAGAGCAACAGACCCATCTTATGAATGCTGTTCAAGAATTGGGCAAAGAGGTCAATGCTGGGACGATCAAAGACGAGATCAGACTCATTGAAGAATGGCGAAATGACGGAACCATGCAGATTGTCGAAGATGTCGATGTCGATGCCTTTCGCAAACGAGCACGAGAACATTTCTCAACCGGCTACGCCTTCAGCGAGCTTTATAACCGCATCACTTCCGAACCGGAGGAGAGCCAGAAGCCATGACCGGAGTCAACGAAACAACAACCTCGCCTACGACAATTCCTCCAGCAGATGGAACTGATAACAATTCCGTTTCGACGTTGCCCTTTTCACGTTCGATTCGCTGGATGATCCTGGGAGAACAATCGCTCGCGTCCCTCTTCTTGTTCCTGATCGTAAGCACCATGGGTGCACAGGTCTTTGCCCGCTACTTTTTTGGAGCACCGATTTCGTGGAGCGAAGAAGTCGCTCGGCTGGCTTTGATTTGGATGACATTTATCGCGGCTGCTTTTGTAATGGCAGAAGGTCG
>JABJMI010000224.1 GCA_018659505.1 Planctomicrobium sp. | reverse complement strand
GTCATCTGGGGTGGCGAATTCGGACGAACTATCTACTGTCAGGAATCACTCTCATCAGGCAATTATGGACGAGACCATCATCCTCGTTGCTTCACAATGTGGGTCGCTGGTGGCGGCTTCAAACCGGGACTGAGCTACGGTGAGACCGACGAATATTGCTACAACGTAGCAGAAAAACCAGTCTCCGTTCACGACCTACATGCGACATTAATGCACTCGCTAGGATTCGATCACGAACGCTTCACCTACCGCCATCAAGGACGCGATTATCGCCTGACTGATGTTGCTGGGAACGTCGTCAAAGACCTGCTCGTTTAATGACACGTGCAGGGACATCTGTCGTAAAGGTTAAAGGAGAAGCAATTGCCGGATGGCATCTGAAGTTCATGCAAATGCAACCGTTCACAGGAATTCATCCTGTGAAAAGCTGACTGTGCAACAGCTTGTCTCTGGCAATCACGGAATAAACAACTGTTGAAATTGAGTGAGCAAAGCGAACCACGTCTTGTCGTTCGCCGATAAACGGCTCAACACGTCCCTTCTCCCCCATTCGATATTCATTCTTACCAGCAGTTTAGCCATGGGGAGTAGGTTAGGATGGGGCGCACACTTCGGTATCGATCAGTCTGATCAATAACCCCCACAATGAAATTCCCTTAGTACAAGTCCCACGAATTACGGATTGAATTAAGTATTGCGAAATCTCCCAGCTTTGTGAGGCATCACGAGTGTCAACGAACATGTTGTCCGTGGTTCTCTACAATAAAATTTAGAACGCAGATCGACACGGATGCAGCGGATTTCCACGGATTGATCATTAGACGGAGTCTCTAATACAGTTCTAAAATTTACTCTGAACTGAAGTCTGTATGATTTCGACATGAGAAGCCCTGAATCGGATATCGAACCGGTAAAGCTGCTTCGAAACTGATCCGCGTGAATCCGCCGCATCCGCGAAAATCCGCGTTCTCAAATCAATTCATAGTCAAGATTTCTCAACATTTTAAGACCAAGTTAAATATCAATCCTCTATTATAGGAACGTGTACTAAGTCACCAATCGCAATAAAACATCTCCCATGGTGAAGTCGTGTCCACAGAGGAAAACTCTGCGATCTCTGCGATCTCTGCGGCTCTGCGTGTGATTTATCTTTTCTGAAATCTACCAGTAAAAATTCTCGCATCACAAAATTCTCTAGTGCTCTCTAAAGCACAACCAAATCTTGGATGTGCTTCAGCTTCATCGCAGATCCCAAACAGACATTCCCCTGAGTCGAAATGTGGGATGAGTTATCTGGATACGTCAAATGTCTGGTCAAGTGCTTTCTCATACTTGCGTCCAGTCCAGTTCCCCGATACGTTGAACCCATATTTGATATGATATCGACTGCATCCAGGCATTCGTTTTCGAATATTGGGTCAGTAACATAAATTGTGAGAAACAACCCTTTCACACCACATAATTTAACCTCCGCGCTCTCCGTGGTGATATTCACCGAAACGGTTTGGCTGAGACTTAAAGATCAATATCCGAGATACGGTTCATGACGAATCAGACAGAGACAGATTCTACTCCGCAGGTCGAACAAGACCGCGCGATGATTAACGAAGCCCGAGCAAAAGGCAAAGGTCCACTATTTTGGACTTTTACAAAACTGTCCGGTCCCGGCTGGCTGCAAAGTGCGATCACACTCGGTGGCGGTTCACTCGGGAGTAGTCTCTACCTCGGTATCTTAGCCGGTTTCGGGCTGATGTGGCTTCAGCCACTCGCCATGATCCTCGGGATTATCATGTTGAGTGCTATTGGTTATGTCGCTCTCTCAACGGGCGAACGTCCTTTTCGCTCGATCAACAAACACGTTAGCCCAGTTCTCGGTTGGGGCTGGCTGGCAGCCACTATGATGGCAAACTTCGTCTGGTGTATGCCGCAGTTCTCTCTCGGAACCGCAGCTATTCAACAAAACCTGGCTCCCGCTTCGGTCGGAGATCAAGCCGTCGCAGCAGAAGTCGAAGCTCAGAACTTTTCTGAAGATCAAGCGGATGCAAAGGCGACTTTCATCAGCGATGTGAAATTTCGCCACAACCTAATCTGTGCGTCGATCCTCTTTATTGCCGGAGCGATAGTTGTCCTCTTCTACGATTCAGGCGGATGGGGCATCAAAGTCTTTGAAATACTATTGAAATGTATGGTCGCGACGGTCGTCCTTAGTTTCTTCGGTGTCGTACTGAAAATGAGTTTTGAAGGACTCCTCGACTGGGGCAAGATCTTCTCCGGCTTTATTCCAGATCTTTCATTACTGAACAAGCCGGGTGCCGCATTCAATGAACTTCTAGGAGCGACAGGTGAATACACTGAGTTCTGGACGACTCGAATTGTCGGTGAACAGCAACAAGTCATGATCGCTGCCTTCGCCACTGCGGTAGGCATCAACATGACCTTTTTGTTGCCGTATTCCATGCTGCAACGTGGTTGGGACCGAGACTTCAGAGGACTCGCTATCTTTGACCTCAGTACCGGACTATTGATTCCGTTCATGCTCGCAACTGGTTGTGTGGTCATTGCCGCAGCCAATCAATTCCACGGAAAAGTGGAAGACGGGCTCGTTGAGATTTATCGTCCAGCAGAAGATGCCCCAACTCCAGACGGTAAACTCGTCGGAAGCTTCAAAGGCATACTTGACGCCAGAATCACCAAAGAAATTGGCAAAGAGAAAATGAGTTCTCTTACTGATGAAGAGAAAGAAAAACTTCGTGGTGAGTTGCCGGACGGCGATCTCCGCATGGCTGCCGCTCTCGTCAAGCGAGACGTCTTTCACCTCGCCAGTTCTCTCGAAGAACTTGTCGGCAAGAACACATCACAATATCTGTTTGGCGTCGGTGTCCTCGGCATGGCGGTCTCAACAATTATCATCCTCATGCTGATCAACGGCTTTGCATTCTGCGAAATGCTGAACTTGCCACCGCACGGTTGGCCACATCGCATCGGTGCAATCGCTGCCGGCCTGGTCGGTTCACTTGGTCCATTCCTCTGGAGCAAAGCCGCAGTCTGGTTGGTCGTACCAACATCAATGTTCGGTCTCGTACTTCTGCCAATTGCTTATTGGACATTCTTCTTCATGATGAACTCCAAAAGCCTACTCGGTGACAATATGCCAACCGGTCTTGCCAGATTGAGATGGAATGGCCTGATGCTCATCGCTGCGAGTGTTGCAACATTCGGAAGTCTGTACAGTATCTACTC
>JABJMI010000112.1 GCA_018659505.1 Planctomicrobium sp. | reverse complement strand
ATAAAACTGTCTTGGGAAGACATCTTTATGCGATGGGCGGAAACGAAACGGCTGCCAAACTTTCTGGAATTCGTACCGAGCGACTGAAGTGGCTGGCGTATTGTATTGGAAGTGTGACCGCAGCGATCTCTGGAATCCTCTACGCTTCTTATGTCGGCTCAGTAGGAGCATCGAACGCAGGTCTAGGGTATGAATTGAACGCAATTGCTTCGGCAGTTGTCGGAGGCTGCAGCTTGATGGGAGGTCTAGGGACCATTCCAGGGGTAATGTTTGGAGCGTTATTCCTCCGACTGGTCGTCGATGCAGTCCAAAAGCTGGCTGTCACGAATGCAGATCGAATCGAAGGTCTGGTGGTCGGTGTATTGGTCGTTTTAGCAGTTGCACTCAACACAATTAGCTTCGGTGCCGGCAAACGCAAAGAGTTCTTTCCCGGCTGGCTGGGACTTGTGAATGTCTTAATTCTCTCCCTGATTGCCGGTGTTCTTTACGGAGTCACCGCAACTCAAAACGCTCTCAACATGGGACTGACTGCTGGCGTGGTCACTCTCGCGGTCTTAGCTGGTCGAGCATTCTTTGAAAGATATGCCAACAAGCAAATCGCAAGAACATAACTGAGAGAAGAATGACCCACAAATAGAAAAACGCCAGTGGTCATGTTCAATTTGACCACTGGCGTTTTATTTAGGATTTGATAGGGAATGTCTGGAAGCCTATGCAGTGGCATATTCCTGCTCAGCAGCTTCTGCAATCAGTTCCTCGCGAAATGCAATTTCGCCGCGAGCAATACGCACAGATTGAGGCGCTTCAATACCAATCTTGACTCGACCATTTCCGTTGGAGATAACTTTCAAAACAATGTTATCGCCAATGATGATTTCTTCGTTTGTTTTTCGTGTGATTACTAACATGTCTTAGATCCTTATTTTGATTCCCTGAACATCCATGTGTCACAGGTAGTTTCTATTAAAACCGCAATTTTCATAAAGTGCGAAAACTCACAATTCTGCTGGTTTCTCAAAAAATTGAAACGCTTCTCAATTGTGATTTCTGGGCAACTCTGAGAGTCATTTTAGACTCTTCCGACGGATGTTTAGTTCGGGATATGTGTTTAATAATTCGTTTCGAATCTCGAATCTTGATCAAAAACAGCGAAAAATGATCTGTTTTGATAAAAAACAAGCTTATGAATTTATTCTCATACTCGAACCAATCGACGACATAAGGCATCCGGGAGGCGGCGGTGGGCATAGAAACAAGAGCGGTGTTCACGCAAGTTAGCAAGTGCGCGACAGAGACGGGGGATTGTTCGCCAGTTGGTATAACCAACTGATTTGAGCAATCCGTGCTTTTTTTGAGTCGTCTTCATGACAATAACTCGTTGTTAGGAAAAGGGATAAGGTTTGTAGTCCGAATCCAGTGAGTGAATTCCTTTCACGCCTACACGGAATACTATACGCCTGTCTAATACCTGTCAAGATGTCTTCTGGAAATTTGTTCAGTATCAAGGCGATATTGTATTCAACGTAACAATCGCTGAGTGGTTCAAATTATCTCAAAGTTATTTATGACAGAACGTCATTGAGGCGAGAGGCACTCACGATCTGATGATTGCGAACCACCACTCGCTTACGATTCGCTGCGAGTCCGTGCAGTCGTATTTCATGAACGTAGACCTCGCGAGAGGTGCTACTATCCCGTAAGTCATGGACGTCGACATCATTCAGAACGACATCATGAGTATTAATTTTGCTGAGTGTCCCGATGAATACAAACGGACTTTGCATATCTAAAACGACGACTTCACCAATCATCTCTTCAAACATTTGAAGTTACTCCTTGCGGTTGCTGCTTGAGTTGCTTCTCAATGATTTCTCGCTTCGTTCGTAGAGCTTTAACCTGTTGCTCGCTGTAGCCGGGACGAAATCGGCAAGTTGAATAAGCTTCGTACCAACTCGAACACTGACTGGCTTGATTGAATTGCTTCTGTTGAATGATTCGCTCAGCAAATTGAGATGTTGTTTCATACAGATCACGTTCGATCCCGTGCTGCGAAAGAAGTGTGTCCATTTCTTCTCGTTCTGACACGAGCTCTTGGTGGAATTCTTTGTAGCTGATTTCAGATTTCATCTTTGCAGGGAGCTTTCTTTTCAAAGCCCAGATCACCCCTAAGACAACTACGATCAACGTCAGCAACCATAAGGCAGGTTGCAGAAGTGTCCAGATTGCACGAACGTATTTCCCACGAGACATATCTTCCTGGATCCGTCGAAAGAAATGGGCAGCCACCTCTCGTCGCTGTTTCCAGCGATCTACGCTCGTTAATGCTGGAAGTCCTTCTGATGGAGTCGATTCGACGATGACCCATTTCTCAGATTCGCTGTCATAAGCTTCGACCCAGGCGTGAGCATCTTTTCGACGTGCTACCCAACTCTTATCGATCACGTTTTGTTCTTGCACATAAAATCCGGTCACATAGCGAGCAGGAATCCCTCCAAGTCTCAGTAGTATTGTTGAAGCGGTTGCAAAATACTCACAATGAGCAGCTTCATGATTCTCCAGGAAGTACCCCAATCGATCTTCGTCTTCTGGAATCCAAATACCTTTTCGGTAGAGGAAATGAGTTCTAAAGAATTGCTCCGTCGCTTTCATTTTCTCACGAGGAGACTGCCCCTCTCGGTAGATGCCCTTCGCTGTATTGATAACGCGCTCATCAAGTTCGGGAAGCTTCAGGAAATCCGGTAGAATTTCACTTTCGCCTTGACGTGCTGACTGAGTGGCAAGAAAGGTATACGGAACGATTTTCTGTTCGCTCGGACGCGTTATAATTTTAGATGGGTCAATGGCTAACGGGTGTGATCGGGAAATCATTGCTGCAGATTCAAGTGGTGCAAAGCAGTGACCAGCGGTCTCGTTGTCGACGGGCCAAATCTTCAATTGTCTGTATTGGTCGGGAAATTCATTGGCGAGGAGGTAGAGCTTGCCTGACTCTTCTAAAGTCTCTGCAAGTTTTTGCAAATGAGAATTATTGGAAACGAAAGGCAATCTTTGTTGCGGTCGAGTCAAAGTCCAACGATCTGCCTCAAATTCATCAAATGCTTTGCCGCGAAGATAACCTGGGATCAAATCAGATTCCATTCTCAACGAAAGCGTCTCCCCCTCGAATTCTCGCCAGCTTGAAACGTCAGAGAGTCCTCCACGATTCGAGAATCCACTCCGCGCCGGTCCACGATCTCCAATCTCCAAATAAACTGAGAGCATCCTTTCTAAAGCACGTTCATGGCGATGGAGTTGAACAGAAGCTGTCGTTCCAAGAGTGGCAGCAACAACGAGTACAAAAAACATCACACTGTTTCGCCACAAGTTTGAGGTAGGGCGAATGGCTGCCACTTCTCGACGGCTTTTCATTGAGAAGATCATGCAGCAAACCAAGAAAACCTGTACCGCGAAAAGCATCGTGATTCGCTGAGACTGATTCAGGCGGATGTTTGCTGAAAAAACGAGACCGATAACAGCACTCGCAAGAAAGTTGATGGGGATCTTCTCTTTGTTTTCTTTTCGATAGAGAAAAAGTAATTCCAGCACCAAACAGAAGCTGGCGACTTCATAAGAGAAATTTGAAAATATGAATTGAGTATCGAAAGGCAACTGCCGCGGCGCGAAATAGAATTTCAAGAAGAACAAAACCCCCAACACTAAGACCCAGCGATCTCCAGGGAGTGAGATCAACCAACTCTTTCGGGGAGCAAGTAAAGCGAGACTTGCCAGAATCACAACACATACAGGAAAGACGTATGAACTCATCAGCATCGAGAACGTAAACGACTGCACGAACACGATTGCAATCGCGGTGACTCGCTGTGCGAAATAGTTTTCCGGTTGTGGTCTTAAAGAACTGTTCACAATGCTCTCGCCAATCCTGCCAGGATATCACGAGGATCTAGAATCTGAAAATCTTCTGTCTCGTTTGAAAGCGGCAAACTCAGCTCTTGCTCTCGTACAATCAAGACTTTCGCTGCACATCCTGTTGACAGGATCTCGCGAACGAAAGCATCTCGTGATTCATCCCAATCGACAAAAACACAAATCGCAACCGCGATTGACTCTAAAGACTCGGAAAGGATGGGCGTGATTTGTGGCAAAGGATTGTGTCGAACGAACTCAACGTCAGCGAGAACATCAAGAACCGAATCAAAATGAGTCGTCATTGCGGAGGGTTGAAAAAGATAGAAGTCCGCCCCTGCCATAAACGCCTCGATGACCGAATCGTTTTCTGCAATTTGGTGGGCAATCGCTGCCGTCAGCGAGACTGCCGCTTCGAGTTGACGTCGATCTTGTTTGCTTGTTCTCCATGGGCGAGGTTGATAGGTGTCCAGAATGATGGCGACATCCGAGCTACGCTCATCCTGGTATTCGAACTACCGGTCGACCGACTCTCGCCCAGGCTTTGAAGTCGAGCTTACGTATCGGTTCACCCGGGATATAATCGCGATTCCCCATGAACTCCGGCGAGTTCCCCACTCGAGCGTCCAACGTAAATTCGCCGCCGAGTTGCTTGTGAGAAAAGGGAAGTTCAAGTTTCTCAAGTGGAGCAAATTTTGGAAGAACTCTGATCTCTCGCTCAGGCGTCCGTGCTTTGCCGAACCGCATTAAGTTGAAAGGGAAGGTGCTGTGGATCCGGGCTTCGGGTAAGACATAGTCACCACGATGCTCTGCCTGAATGGTCAGCGGCAATGTCGCCTGCTGAGAACTGGGAATCGTTCGAATCGAACGGTCTGCGTCAACATGCTTAACGCCTTTCGGCATTCCGAACAGGGCACACATGATGTCGCAAGCAGGCAGCCAACCTAAGTTCTTGATCGTGACATACCCAGTCACTGATTCCCCTGCGGTCACTTTCTCTGGCAGCCAGGCGCTGACTTCCAACTTCGGTCTTAACAGGATTCCGGTCGCTTCAACGATTCCGAAGAGGCACACGAACCCACAAAAGATTTGATAGATCGGGATTTCGATGGTGACTCCACCAATCGCGCTTGTGAAGATTCCAATCACTGCGACACGTCCCATTGGTGTGAGCTTGAACCCAGCCAGGAACCTGGTGTACTTAATCAGGAATGGAACCTGTTTCTTCATGCAGGCACCGGGACTTCACGAATGATCCCTTCAATAACTTCTGTTTTTGTCATACTTCCGTAACGCGCTTTTGGTGTCAGACTCAAGCGATGCGGCAGAACATGCGGAGCCATCTTCTGCACATCATCCGGGAGTACAAAATCGCGACCAACCAGAAACGCTGCGGATTGAACAGCT
>JABJMI010000593.1 GCA_018659505.1 Planctomicrobium sp. | reverse complement strand
CCCATTTCTACCGCGTGGCTGTGTTCATCTCGCAAGTCATAGTTGTCATCGAAGTCACCCGACGCAAAAACCTGCTTACCGAACGGGTCGAGCAAACGAACCTCGACCCAAACTTGCCGTTCAGCAGTGAACCCAGTGGGAAAGTTGTGTCCAGCTGTGGTGCTGGTGACATCGACGCGAATTTTCGTCTTACTCTTCTTGCGAGCACTCTCTGGATGTTCAACTGAAATCTTTGCAGCGTTCTTCAATAACTCGTACCTTAAGTTACGAGCCGTCGCGAGTTGCTGACGATTTTTGATTCTCAATTGTGTGAGTGTTTCTCGCTGATGAGGCGTGAGATTCTTTTGGTCGCGGTAGTCTTGTTCATACATCCAATCGAGTTTCTCCGGGAACTCTGTGTCGGGAAGCAACGAGTAATCAGGACCAACAAATGAGTGGTTGGAAAGTGGACGATCCGGCATCAGTGCAGGATCAACTCCTGGAACGACCGCTGCTTTGCCTAAGACTCTTTCCCACGCTTTGACTGGAACACCCGGAATTGGTCCCATGTGACAATCTTGACAGGAGACGCCTTCTTTCGCTGCGGGACTGTTTTGCCATTCGCTAAAGGCTTCTTCGAGTCGAACTCCTTGAGGACTTGTGACATCGTGGCACGACCCGCAGAAGGACGATTTTGTAAGTTGTGGATTCCCAGCAGCTTCGTGGGCAGAACCATCAGGGTTGACTGGATCAGAGAATGGACCGAACGTGCAACCTTCAGTGACTAAACCAGCCGTCACCGGTAGGCGTCCACTTGCTTTATAGAACGGTCGTTCTAATCGATGACAGACAACGCAGGTGACACCTTCCATGGAAATTCGTGAGCGATGAACATTCCGCATGGAGGCAGTTTCACCAATGGAAACTCCAATCGGAGTATGACATCTCGTACAGAATGTCCCAATCGTTCCGCCCGTGCGTTCGACCATTGTTAGAGTAAACGCCTCAAAGACCGGACTGTGCTGAGCATACGCGTGCATCGAGCGTGACCACTCTTCATATTGTGTTGGGTGGCATTGGGCACATTCTTTGGCGGAGACAAAATCAGTCTCCAGCAAAGGACTGGTATTACAATGGTCCGGCAGAACGTACTCCAACGCGCCTGACTTGATCCAACGGTACATCGTTTCCAGTTGCTCCGCGGTTAGCCAATCTTCCTTCTTTTCAGGAGGCATACTCGGTTCATCTGGTGCATCGGAATCTGCTGCAAAACTATGATTCCAATTCACATATTGCCACAACGGTGAGTCCTCTGGATTGCCAGGGATGACAATGGGTTCATCCATATGTGCAGCAATCCCCATGACGGTTTCATAGGTCGAAAAATCTTGTTGATCAGTGTTTGCACGATGGCAGCCGTTGCATTTATTCCGTAACACCCAGTGAACTTCCAACCAGTCTTTATTGAGTGGCTGCGTTTTTTGGCGAACAATCGGAGGAGCTGCCTCAGCGACTTGCTTTGTAGAATCTTCGCCGGGGAAAAGAAACGAAATTGTTAGAAAAGAGACCGGTAGGAATACCCAGACGTACTTTCTCCACCGCACTCCAGAGACCATTGAATTGGTCTGCGCTGGCGTACAATGATCATCATCCTCAAGGCGTAATGCCCCTATTGAATGATGGACGTCCATCTTCTCCCCCCCCACCGTGAAACTCTTATCTCGCTCAATGTTGGACCGGCAAAATTTGCCCAAGACCGTGCGCATTGCTAGCGAATTTCAACTTGTATCGGTTGTGAGGGTAAGTTCGGTTCAGGAAGTTCGGTCCGAAGTGAGAATCAATCTCCAAGTTGGAGTAATTCCCATGGTGCTGTTTGAGCTCTTTCAGTTTTGGTAAGCCAAACAACGAGGCAAAACATGCCCCAACCGGCAAGAATAGGCAAGATCACTTGCGGAGCAGTGACATTCATGTATTCGAATTCACCTGGAATTGAAAGCCACATCAGAGCTTCACTAATGCCCACCGATAGCCCAAAATAGAAGCCACTGAGGGGCAGGCGACGTCGATGCTCTTCTGCGAACGCTCGCAATTCAATAAATGGTTGCGATAGAAAAATCCCGATGAAAGTATTCCATCCTATCAGGAAAGAGATCACACAGAGCATGGGGGAAATGGCCAAAATCTCTTTCTCTTGGAAGACGAAAGTGCTAATGAAGACCGCAAGCGTGTAAGAACTTGCTTGAAGCATCCAGGAGCAAGCTCCTATTTTTAGTGCAAACCGCAACCGTGACTTAGTTTGGTCACGTGCAAACAATGCGTTGTAGCGACATAGTAATTGTTCAGACTTTGAGATCGTCGCTTGCAGATCCGCTCGTAGGCTCTCGGGATCTCCCAAACGCTCAATAGATTGTGCCAGTGCAGTCGCTTCGTCTGGGTGCTTTTCTTGTTCTTCGAGGTAGATTGAGTGGAGGTGCGAGTACAATTCTTCCCGCATCCGCATTTTATGAGGGACCAACGCCTGAACGGGTCTCATAATCTCTTCAACAGGGATCATTAACTCTTGGTCAAAATTATTCACGAGAGACCTCCTACGATTCCACCGACGACGTTAACGAATGCTTTCCATTCGTTTCGTCCCGCTTCGAGTTGCTTACGACCTTTCGCCGTCAGGCTATAAACCTTGCGACGTGGACCTTTACGTCCCGAGTCGTTTTCCTCCCATTTCGCTTTGAGGAGCTTTGCATCTTCTAGGCGATAGAGAACTGGATAAACTGTTCCTTCCTTGAGATTCAGCGAGCCATCACCCGCTGCTTCTAAACGCTTTACAATATCGAATCCGTGGGACTCTTCACTTTCAAGAACTGAAAGCACCATCGTTTCCAGATGTCCCCGAACCTGATTGCCTTTAATAAACATGTTCATGACGCGACCTTTCTCTGAGTGACACGCATGTACTATATGTGGCTAGGTACTGTGTGTCAACTTGTATTATGCCTGGTTGTATAAAATGGTAGGTAGAACATCCCGTTTGTGGGATATTAATGGTTCTGAAATAAGCTCATGCGAGTGCGTGGCTGTGGACAAATTGAGGTTTTGGATTTCGAGATGTTAGAAAATGAGTAACCGTTCATAGCATTGAAACCTGATCTCAGATTCAGCGACCTTACTGATTTGCAATTTCCATTAGAATTACAGCTGGCAGTCCCGGTTCATCGAACCGGATTCTCCGAGATGTGTCTCAGATTCAGCAGCAGGCTTTTCCCAGTCAAGAGGACTGTTAAAGCAAGCGGAATGCAATTTCAAATGTAATTGAATATGCTTTGCGAATTGTTGCAATTTCGTGATGAACACACGGATGAACTGACACCTACAAATTAGTCGCCACTTATGTCTCAACGTAAAATTCTAGTCACAGCTGCACTGCCGTATGCCAATGGAAATATCCATATTGGGCATCTGGTCGAGTATGTCCAAACCGATATCTGGGTCCGCTTCCAAAAATTACGCGGGCATAATTGCCGCTATTTCTGTGCGGACGACACTCATGGCACCGCGATCATGATTCGTGCTCGACAGGAAGGGCGCAGCGAAGAAGAACTCATCGCGGATGTTCGTGAAGCACATATCGCTGACTTCTCTAAGTTTGATATCGAATTCGATAATTATGGTTCGACCAACAGCGAAGAAAATCGCGAGTTGTGTCACCAAATCTGGCAATCGATTCGTGATGCCGGGCTTGTTAAAGAGAAAGAGATCGAACAGCTTTTCGATCCTGAAGCAGGAACATTTCTTGCAGATCGTTTTGTCAAAGGAACCTGTCCTAAGTGCGGTGCGAAAGATCAATACGGAGACAACTGTGATAAGTGTGGAGCGACATATAGCCCAGCCGAACTGATTGATCCTAAGAGCACACTCAGCGGGGCAACTCCCGAGTTACGGACAGCGACGCACCTGTTTATTGAACTCGAAAAGTGTCACGAGTTCCTGAATGAATGGACTCAGTCGGGCGACCATCTGCAATCAGAAGTTGCAAATTACCTCAAGGGGCATTTCCTCGGTGAGGAACTGCGTGACTGGGATATTTCGCGACCGGCTCCATACTTCGGCTTCGAGATTCCTGATTCACCCGGCAACTACTGGTACGTTTGGTTCGATGCTCCGATTGGATACATCGCCAGTACACAGCAATGGTGTGCTGCGAATGGAGAGAATTTAGACGACTGGTGGCGTAACGAAGAGACCGAGATCCATCATTTCATTGGCAAAGACATTACCTACTTCCATACCCTCTTCTGGCCCGCGATGCTGAAGACGGCGGAATTGAATCTGCCGAAGAAAGTCCACATTCATGGTTTCTTAACCGTTGATGGCGAGAAAATGGCCAAGTCGAAAGGGACATTCATTGATGCTGCCAAATACGCGGAGCATCTTGATTCTTCGCATTTGCGGTATTTCATTGCATCGAAACTAAGTTCCAAGGTCGACGATATCGACTTGAACTTTGAAGAGTTCAAACAGAAGGTCGATAGCGATCTCGTCGGCAAAGTCGTGAACATCGCGAGTCGCTGTGCGAAGTTCGTATCGGGAAAAGAACTCTCAGCAGAATACCCCGACGATGGGGGTCTGTTCCAACAAGCTGCAGACGCGAGTGAGCGGCTTGCGCAGCTCTACGAGAACTGCGAATACAGCAGTGCCATCCGCGAAATTATGGTCCTCGCTGACCGTGCGAACCAATACATTGAAGGCCAAGAGCCCTGGGTGGTCCGTAAAGATGAATCACGTGCGGATGAACTGAAAGACATTTGCACAGTCGGATTGAACCTGTTCCGACAAGTGATCATTTATCTTGCTCCTGTTCTGCCGGGGGTGAAGCTAAAAACCGAAGATCTACTGAATTCAAAAATTGATAACTGGAATGACGCTCAAACACCGTTGCTCGACGTAACGATTGGCAAGTTCCAGCATATGATGAAACGCGTTGACGAAAAGAAAGTCCAACTCATGGTTGAAGAATCAAAAGACGAATCCGCTGCTGCTCAGACTGCAGAAGCCGCCCCTACATTCAATGATGGTCCCGAAGCTCTGGAGAAAGAGCCGATGACCGAAGAGCATTGCACGATCGAAGACTTTATGAAAGTCGATATGCGAGTCGCTCGTATCGTCGAAGCGGGGCATGTGGAAGGTGCAGACAAGCTGTTGCAGCTGAAGCTATCTCTCGGTGGCGATGAAACTCGCAACGTGTTCGCAGGCATCAAAAGTGTTTACGATCCCGAAGAATTAGTAGGACGGCTGGTCGTCTGCTGTGCGAACTTGAAACCTCGCAAAATGCGATTCGGCATCAGCGAAGGAATGGTCCTCGCCTGCGGACCCGGCGGCAAAGAAATCTTCCTCCTCAACCCAGACGAAGGTGCTAAACCGGGCATGAGAGTTCACTAATCCAGACCAAAACCTCAACGAAAAGTTGAAAGATTATTCTATAGTCTCGTGACCACTTTCGTTACTATGGAATAACGAGAAATCCTCGAAGATCTTACTGAACGGTTTCAATCATCGTCGTTGTTTGGTCTTCTACTTAGATTTGAAAAGGCACCTCTCATTCGCTCTCGAGCGTCTACTTACTGTTTCCTAAAATCATGAAGTACAATTACTCCTGACCCGTATATTTGCAGGATTAAATATGTCCACAATAGAAACCTCGAATACCCCAATTCAAGAATTGCAAAAGCTAATCAATACACTCCCAGAAGACGCAACCTGGGAAGATATTGAGTATGCAATGAATGTCGTTCAAAAAATCCGCAAGGGGCAAGAGTCGGCGAAATCGGGGCAGTGTTTAAGTTCCAATGAAGTTCGAAAGCAGTTTCAAGAATGGCGAAAGTAAGTTGGTCACCAGAGGCTATTCAAGATTTATTCGAAACTATAGAGTTCATTGCATTAGAGAACGCAGACCTTGCTCAAGAGATTGAAACAGAAGCGCTTCGCAAAGCGGATGGCAGGGGCGATTTCCCAGAATCAGGCAGTATCGTCCCTGAAGTTGCAAACCCGAATATTCGAGAAATTCTAATTCGTGGCACATTCCGGCTTATCTACGAACTCGATGAAGATCAAATATTGATCATCGCATTCCTTAGATGCAAAAGACAAATCCAAAGCACTATTAAGAAAAGAATTCAGTAATCACTATGGCAAATATCAACGACAATTTTCTAAAACTAAAAGCTGGTTACCTCTTTCCTGAAATTGGTCGCCGCGTCAACGCATTCTGTGAAGCGAATGCAGATGCGAAGGTCATTAAGCTCGGCATTGGTGATGTGACAGAACCACTTCCCGAAGCAATTCGTGATGCAATGCACAAAGCTGTTGACGAAATGGGCGAGAACCAAACCTTTCGTGGTTATGGTCCCGAGCAAGGCTACTCATTTCTCAGAGAGGCTATCGCAACGAATGATTATCAGTCACGTGGTTGTGACATTTCCGCAGATGAAATTTTCATCTCTGATGGTTCCAAATGCGACACTGGGAATATCCTCGATATCTTCGGAAGCGACAATACCGTCGCTGTCCAAGACCCCGTCTACCCCGTTTATGTCGATACGAATGTGATGGCAGGTCGAACTGGTGAAGCCGACGAGAATGGTCGCTACGAAGGTTTGACCTACCTCCCCTGCACCGCCGAGAACGAATTCACCCCTGCTCTCCCTGAACAACCTGTGGATATGATCTACTTGTGTTACCCAAACAACCCAACGGGATCAGTCGCGACGAAAGAGACTCTCAAGCAATGGGTCGACTACGCTAACGAACATGGCTCGATCATCCTCTTTGATGCAGCGTATGAAGCTTTCATCACCGACGATTCGCTCCCACGTTCTATCTATGAAATCGAAGGTGCTCGCAATTGCGCAATCGAATTCCGCAGCTTCAGCAAGAATGCCGGGTTTACGGGAACTCGCTGTGCGTTGACTGTTGTTCCGAAGAGCCTGAAGGGCAAAACGTCCACTGGTGAAGAGAAAGATATCCACTCGCTGTGGAATCGCCGCCAGAGTACAAAATTCAACGGAGTTTCCTACATCATCCAACGTGGAGCCGAAGCAGCCTACAGCGAGGCCGGTAAGCAACAAATCAAAACACTCATCAATTTCTACCTTGAGAATGCAAACATTCTCAGCGAAGGGCTCAAGTCCGTGGGAATTGATATTTATGGTGGCGTAAACGCTCCTTACATCTGGTTAAAGACCCCACAAGGCATGAAGAGTTGGGAGTTCTTCGATCATCTTCTTGAGAAAGCACATTTGGTAGGAACACCCGGTTCCGGCTTCGGAGCAAGCGGCGAAGGCTACTTCCGATTGAGTGCTTTCAATAGCCGAGCGAATGTTGAGGAAGCCGTGACAAGGTTAAAGGCGCTAATCGGATAATCTGGGTTTGCCAATACCCCAAGTGTTCGTCTCACGAAAAGATTAAACTTAGCCCCCGGTGATCCACCGGGGAGAACCTAGACAGCAGCGTGGAAATAATCTTTCATACAAGCACGCAGCGCAAGCAAGTAGATCTACTCTCCAAGCACACTCGCTCGCGCGTCGTGCTGGTAGACTAATTCTTTTCCAACGCCCCAGTAGGATCAACGCACATACCATCTAATCAACCGGGTTAAGTCTCCGGATTGAGAAAGTGTGCTGACCCGTTTTCTGGAACCCCAGGTTCCGAGGACGGGTGAGTAGCCGTGTTGGTGATCGACAATTTGTAAGGCTTCGCGAATGTCTTCGGGAGTTGTAGTTGATCTGCCGTTAGTGACTGCTCGCCAGCGGGCTATCCAAAGCGTCACCGGCAACACAAGTGCCAGGGCATGGAATCCATCGATGACAGCAACGTCGTAAAAAGCGGGACCGCAGAAGTGCATTCCCTGCACTTTGACTCGGAAGTAACGAGTGAGAAGTTCCTCCGATTCGGCAGAGAGTGTTCCGAAAGTCCCTTCCAGTGCTTCGAAAGAGGCTTCTCCCAGTTCGTCATTCAAACGTGGTAACAGTCCTGAACCGGAACTTAGTTTTGTGGCGGACTTCAATTGTTGGAAGCGACCTTTGAAGGTAGTGTCCATCGAAGCGAAGGTGTCTTTTCTCGCGTACTGACCAGCCAGTAAACGAAATTGCATGAGAGCAACATTTGCTGGTTTCTCCATGT
>JABJMI010000564.1 GCA_018659505.1 Planctomicrobium sp. | reverse complement strand
CCGATTGTTTTGAAAGTGATCTTACGATCTGGTTCAAACTCTTTATCTTGGGCGGTAGCCTGCTCGAGCCCCGGACTCAGAAAGCTGGAGACCAATAACATCAGTGTGAATTTTAATCGTGACATACTGCATTCCTGAAGATTATAAGAAGAGTGTGGACCAATCTTAATCGGACTCACAAATGACCGAAAGCCGGTACGGATATATTTGAACAGTTTCGAGATCGTTGAGTCTGAAAAAACGTCATTCAATTTACATACTTTGTTTTTGAAGACTTCATCCTCGGAAGCGATCATACTTAACGCAAGGATCGGTTGCTGCTTGTTCAGTATTTAGTACCCGTTCACAGTATTGAAACTATTGGCTGCCCACGAAACACACAAATGACACGAAAAGAATACAGTGACTGACGAACCTGTTTGGACTAATAATTCTGTTCATCTTATCCTGTAAATCATGTTCATCCTGTCTAAACTTTTTTTGAATCATTGATAAGCAATATTTTGCATCGAGTCTGCATCGCCAATCCTCGCTGACTTGAAGCGAGTCAGATTTATTTCATTCGTGTGATTCGTTTTTCTCGGGGTTCTCAAGCTGTCTCTGAATCTAAGTCCGTGAACGCTCACAGTATTCAAGCAACAGAAGACCACTGACGACTTTGAGGGAACTTGATCAATTCGAGCAATTTGTAGAGAGCATTCTGTTTTCATAGTCACCGCTGCCGTCCGAGTGAAGTGACTCTCGCTAATTCAGCGTGTTAAGTAGACCCTGTATTCCAGCTTCGTTAGATTGATTGCTTCGACTTTTGCATTGAACGAGTTAGGTAAATCGTATGAGAAACTTCTTGATTTGTTGTCTGTTTCTATTCAGCTTTTCTTCTCCTCAATATGGATCTGTGATTGCAGAAGATAAGCCTGAGGATCCGTTTACGAAATGGGAAAAATCGATAGCAAACTTTGAACGCGATGACACCAATCATCCAAAAGAACCGGGGCAAGTGCTGTTCATCGGAAGTAGCAGCATTCGGATGTGGGACTTGAAAAAATGGTTCCCTGGTCTGGAGGCGATTAACCGTGGTTTTGGTGGTTCTGAAGTTGCAGATTCGGTCCATTTTTATGATCGGATTGTGAAGCCTTACGCACCGCGAACAATAGTAATGTATGCCGGAGATAATGACCTTGGGCATGGCAAAACACCACAACGAGTTCATTCAGATTTCCAACAGTTCGTTAAGAAAGTTCAGAGCGACTTTCCAAACACGAAGATTGTTTACGTCGCTGTCAAACCGAGTCTGAGCCGCTGGAACCTGATCAAACAAGTTCGCCAGGCGAATCAACTGATTCGAACAATGGCGGAGGAAGATGCGAAGCTGGTCTTCCTCGATATCGACACGCCGATGATTGGCGAAGATGGGAAACCCAAACAGGAGTTATTCCTAAAAGATGGACTTCACCTCAGCGATGCCGGTTACACAATCTGGACCGATCTTTTACGACCGCATCTTGAAGAAGAAAAACCTACCGATTCTCGTCTTCAATCGTGGCGCGATATCTACGATGCGTACCATCCATGGACTCCTCCCAATTCTCTGAAAGAATGGAAAGTTGAAGCAGAGCAGATCCGACGGCAGTTACTCGTCTCCAATGGACTTTGGCCGTTGCCGGAGAAAACTCCACTTTCAGCGGTCATTCATGGCAAGGTTGATCAGGGTGATTACACGATCGAGAAAGTCTACTTCAGCAGCCGACCGGGGCATTATGTTACAGGCAGTCTGTATCGACCAAAGAATCTCAAGGGCAAAGCTCCGGGGATTTTATGTCCTCATGGGCACTGGCAGAATGGTCGCTTTTATGATGCTGGAGATGGTGCGGAAGCGCAGCTGGAATCGGGAGCAGAACAGTTCGAAGCTGGGGCACATTCACCATTGCAAGCTCGGATGGTGCAGCTTGCCAGAATGGGATGCGTTGTATTTCATTACGATATGATCGGCTACGCAGATAGCAAACCACTTGATCACCGCACAGGCTTTAACGATGCCGAAGCAGCCATGCGGCTCCACAATATCATGGGCATACAAACTTGGAATTCCATTCGCTGCCTTGATTTTGTTGAGTCATTACCCGATGTCGATCCTTCACGTTTAGCCGTCACAGGTGCGAGCGGTGGGGGAACTCAAACTATGATTCTCGCTGCAATTGATGATCGAGTCTCAGCAGCATTTCCTGCGGTGATGGTTTCTACCGGAATGCAGGGCGGCTGTGTTTGCGAGAACGCCAGCTACATGCGACAGGGAGTAAATAATGTTGCATTCGCTGCACTCTTTGCACCAAAACCGCAAGCAATGAGCGGTGCTGATGACTGGACTATTGAAATCGAAACGAAAGGGCTTCCCGAACTGAAGCAGGTCTATTCACTTTACGACCAGGCTCAAAATGTACATGCCGCAGCCTTTCCACAGTTCAAGCACAATTACAATCAGGTCTCTCGACAAGTGATGTACAACTGGTTTAACGACCATCTTGCGTTGAACCTCGAAGGACCAATTCAACAAACCGATTTCAAGCCTCTCACTCCTCAAAAGTTGAGTGTCTTCGATGCGGAACATACACTCCCAGGCGATGCCCTGGCAGCGAAAGAACTTCGTAAGCTGATGGTCTCGGAAGATCGGGCTGAGTTCAAAACTTGGCTTCAAGGCGGCGAGAAAGAGTATCGTTCCATTGTCGGCGGAGCAGCGAAAGTGATGCTCTCTCCTGATGTTGGAAATGTTGATCTCGTGAACCACAAACCTGTGATTGAATCATCGGGGCTGAAAGCGCAATCAGCGACTGTCAGTTACTCCAACGGTGCTGTTGTTCCGGTCAATATCTATCATCCAGAAGATCATTCCAAAGGGACGGTTTACTTGTTCACCGGAGAACCAATTGCAGCGGCGCCGAATCAAGTTATTCAGAAACTTGTGAACTCTGGATTAACAGTAGTTACTGCCGAGTTGTTTTTAACAGCCGCCGCTGAAGAAGCTGCGGCATACAAAGTGGACGAGAAATACCCCGGCTATTCTTATTGCTACAACAATCCACTCGTGACAGAACGAGTTCGTGATATCCTCGCAGTCGTGAAAGCGTTTCCTGTTGAGGACGGAAAACGCAGCGTTCTTGTTGGCGATGGTGTTGCTGGCGTATGGACTTTGCTGGCGAGCAGCGTTTTAGATTCCACGGTTGTTGATGAAGTTGTTGTTGATCTAGAAGCATTCACCTTTGAAAGGATTGAACGTTTCGACGACCCGAACTTGCTACCAGGAGTTTTGAAATATGGTGGACTCACCGGATTGTCGAGATTGATTAATGCTAAAACCTTAAAGGTCCACGGTGTCAAAGCCCCACAGCAGTTTGAGAAAGCTTTCGAAGGAAAGAGTAGTCCTAGTCAACTGAAAATCAGTGCAACGTCGATCACCTCCGAAGAAATTGCTGCCGAGATTCTTGGAACAAAATAAGAAGCTTGCTTGTATCCTTCACTTTTCTGCGTCTTGGCGCCTTTGCGTTTCAACTTGAGTGACATCAATACAAAACAAACAAACCAGAACGATTGAATTGCTGGTTGATACAAGCACGACGCGCAAGCGAGTGGGCAAATCGGTGGTGGAAAAGTTCGGTTACATTCCTGCTGTCTTGTTCATGGAAACTTATGGGGCATCAATGATCAATCGCGTAACACACCGCGTTACTGTTGAAGAACTTTACCCACCCTGCGATTACTGGAGATAGATGAATAAAGTCGAAGATGATGGATTTGAAGGGATAGGGTGTGCGATTGCGTTGTATGCCATTGCTATAGTTCTATCCGCTTTCATCCTTGGTTCGATTTTTTATCTCCTTCGCCTGTTTGCGTGAGTTTGCCTTTCTGAACACCAGTCATAACGAACCGGCATAGTGCAATGCTTTCTTGGTTAGGGGCGTTTCGAAATTGCCACATGTTTGATTTCGGCAACATTCATCTTTAAGCGATTCACTGCTAATGGGTTACGGCAATGAATGACCCAGTGTTGAGTAGTCGTGTCCCCCAAATGCAACCTGTCACATACGTTCTGTTTTGCGAATGAATAGATATCTCACGCTATTCGATGTTCTGTAAGTGTAATGGTGTTAGTG
>JABJMI010000492.1 GCA_018659505.1 Planctomicrobium sp. | reverse complement strand
TCATCTTTCACTTCAAACAAGAATTGATCATCGCGATCTTTCATGCCATCCATACCGCGACCAAACAATTCGTGAGCAACGGCAATTGTCTGCCAGCAGTCGTCGCGAGCCTCTCCCGGAGGTTCGACCATTTTGAACCATTGCTGAGTCCGACGTTCAGAGTTTCCGACCACACCGTTCTTTTCGACCCACATCGCCGATGGCAGGATTAAGTCTGCTAAGCGCGTTGTCGCTGTGGGATAGACTTCGCTGACGATGAGAAACTTGTCTTCGAGCCCCGCTTTGTTATCGCCTTTAGGATTAAAGAGCTTGTTAAGGTTTGGCAGTGTTTGTCCTGGATTGGTCACCTGCACCCAGATCGTCCCGATGTCGCCACCCTGGTCGGTCGGTGTGCAAAAACTCTCCCACATTTTGACAGTGTGATAGCCGGGAGTTTCATTGATGCGTCCCGCCGGAACATTCCAGAATTCTTCGGACTGTTGACGATGCTCTTTATTCGCAACAACACGTCCACCGGGCAAAGCATGCGATAATGTCCCAACTTCGCGGACAGTTCCACACGCAGAAGGTTGACCGGTCAGGCTGGTTGGGGCATTGCCTGGAGTCCCGAAATGACCACTCAGTAAATGCACGCCATGCACCATTGAATTGACGGCTGTGCCACGCGTGTGCTGGTTCATTCCCATGCACCACAATGAGGTGATTTTCAGATCAGGGTTCCCAAATAGATCGCCGAGGAGGCGAATTTTTTCGGCAGTGACTCCAGATAACTCTTCAACATGCTCGGGTGTATATTGTTCAAGAGCTTTCTTGTAGTCGTCGAACGAAATCGCTTTGCCGTGCAGGTTCGGATTCTCATCGTCAGGAGCTTTGAAATTGCAGAACGATTCCACAAACTTGCGGTCGTACGTTCCATTCTTGATGAGCAGATGGGCGATTCCATTCGCAATCGCCATATCGCCGTGCCCTTTCATTTCGAGATAATGCTGGCAGGATTCGGTGGTGCGGGTGCGACGAGTGCCGATGTCGATCAGTAGCACTTTCTCCCCACGACTACGTCGATCTGTGACACGCGAAAACAGCACTGGATGCATCTCAGCAGGATTATTCCCCCACATGATTAACACATCGCACACGTCCAAGTCGTCGTAACAACCTGCCGGTTCATCGACACCATATGTCGCTAGGAATCCGGTCACCGCAGATGCCATGCAAAGCCGGGCGTTCGGATCGATATGATTGTTCGCCAGTCCACCTTTCATGAACTTCTGAGCAGCATAGCCTTCGGGGATCGTCCATTGACCAGAACCATAGAAGGCGAACCGCTCTGGAGCAACTTCGATGCGGTCAGCAATTGTCTTGATCGCTGCCTCCCATGAAATCTCACGGTAACGGTCGCCATCTCGCAAGAGAGGCTTGGTGAGACGGTCTTTGCCATATAGGGCAGATCCCACGTGATAGCCTTTGACGCAGAGCAGTCCTTTGTTGACCTCCGCATTTTGATCGCCCGCGACAGCAACAACTTTTCCGCCTTCAACGCCAACTTGGACATGACAGCCCGTTCCACAAAATCGACAGGGCGCTTTCTGCCAATCCAATTCGTTTTGCGGTTCTTGGCCTAGAATGGGAAGCGAAAATGCCGACCCACTTGCCACAGCGGTCGCGGCAGCCATGGCAGATGCTTTAATGAACTCTCGTCGCTGAATGGAGGCGGGCTCTTGGGGGGCGTCGTTGTTCATCATGAATTCGTTCCTTCGAAAGCTGCAACGTGAGGTTTTGAATCGTCCTCAAAGTGAACGAACACAACATCAACGAAGGCGACTCCGGGACATTCCTGTATATTTCGTGTGATTTCTTCGAGGGCGTTTGGCGCTGGTGAATCAAGCGTGATGGGGAATCGATTCGCGCCTTCGGTCACCGTTCCAATCTCGACACCAGGCAGGGCAACAACACGTTTAAGCGTGTCGTCTATATTGCCATCATGTGTAATAATAAGACTCGCGATCATTGGTTCTTTTCGAATGGTCTTCTAATGTGGACAAGGAAGTCTACTTTTAATGCTATCATCACGTCAACTCTCAAAAATGCGACTCAATTGGCAGTTCACTTGGGTTTTGTTTTTATTGTGTTTACGCCTATAAGCTGTTCGAACGAGCAACATATTCAGTCTTGCTTCTACGAAGATATTTACCCAAATGCGAAGCCCTACTAATCAATTTGAAAACAGCAAGACGAACCAACACCAATTTGGCGGTCGATTATGGTTTGTTGTGACGCTGCTGCTTTGCGCCGGCATAGCAGCGCTCACTGTGGCAATGTCGAGTACCGATTCTGCAACGGATGATCGGAAGCAACGACCTCAGGACCAGAGTTCCGCGAATGCACAGCGAGCTCATAAGAAGTTGCTCGACGATCACGTGACGACAACATTTCCCGTCACGATTCGGCAACCGTCTGGTCCACCGACCATCGACACGGACCTGATCGATCATAATGGCAAGGTGATTACCGTTGCTTGTTCAACTTGTCACACAACACGTCCACCGAATCGACAAAACAAAACTCCCAAAGATCTCGACGAGTTTCATGCTGGGATGCCTTTCTCACATGGCAATGTCAGTTGCTTGTCATGCCATAATGATGGTGACTATGACGCATTGAAGTTGGCGGATGGTAGCCGTGTTGAATTCACCGCAGTCATGATACTCTGTGCTCAATGTCATGGTCAACAGATGACGGCTTACGAGCACGGAGCTCACGGTGGGATGTCTGGTCACTGGGATTTGACACGCGGTCCTCGCGTGAAAAACAACTGCGTCGATTGCCATAACCCACACACGCCTCAATTCCCAAAGATGCAACCCACGTTTAAGCCGAAAGACCGCTTTTTACAAGAAAGTGAGCATTGATGTCTCAACCGAACACGGAACTAGAATCACTGCTTCCGATTCTGAATCAACCCTCAACACGACGCACAGTCATGAAGGCGGCTGGGGCGGCACTGGGCTTAGCTGCGTTCGGGAGAGCAGTCTCTCCTTTGTGGAGCATTCCCGAAAACGTGTCGGTCGATGAATTCCTACAGCAACATTACAAGGAACTCAGCGACGACGACAAGCAGAAAGTCTTTGCTCGACTTGAAGCAGAGACGAAGGAAGATTTGGGCATTGATGTCACAATAACTGATGTACGTCCGATCCCCGGTGTGCGTTATGGTTATGCGATCAATCTGAGCAAGTGCAACGGCAACGGCGCCTGCATGAAGGCTTGCAACGAAGAGAATAACCATGACCGAAACTCCGATCAGTCTTATATCCGTGTCCTCGAAATGACCAAGGGGTCGATGGACATGGAGCAGGGCAACACGAATTACGATCATACCGTTCCGCAGGATGATAAATACTACATGCCGGTGCAGTGTCAGCAGTGTGA
>JABJMI010000215.1 GCA_018659505.1 Planctomicrobium sp. | reverse complement strand
CGGAACACGTTCCGTCTTACTCTTACGAAACATCGAAATGGAGCGAGCGCGAAAGCACGCCCATGTCGATCAGGTTGCCTGTCCGGCTGATTTCACTCCTGAGTCAGGTCTATCAGGTGACCGAGAGACAGCGACAGCACAGGCGGCTGCAGAATGCTTTCGAAGTCAAGGAATCGATCATGTGGTTGCGGATCGCAGCCTTCCTCTGATTTATGCGGAATTCTTAAAACGTGCCGGGATCGAAGTTGCTTGTGACGAGAATTTGTGGGTCAATGAGCGTCGAGCGAAAAGCGAACTCGAAGTTGATCACCTACGTGAAGCACAACGTGTGACTGAACAGGCAATTCAGCATGCGTGCGAGATGATTGCTACAGCAGAAGCGAGAAAAGGAGGCGTACTTTTTCGGGACGACGCCCCACTCACCTCAGAGATTGTGCGAACGGCCGTTGATGTCTTCCTATTGAAAAAGGGATTCACCAACCCGAGTTCGATTATTGCCTGCGGACCAATGGGGGCAGATTGTCATAATATTGGGTCTGGCAATTTGGTTACCGGTCACCCCGTCATTGTTGATGTTTTTCCTCGTAGCCGCAGCACACTTTATAACGGTGACTGCACACGCACAGTTGTCCACGGTGAAATTCCTGACGAGATCAAGTCGATGCACTCCGCAGTCCGGAAGGCGAAAGCAGCGGCCGAGCAAGCGACGTATGCCGGAGCGACAGGCGAACAAGTTCACCAGGCAACCATTCAAGCAATCCGGTCTGCTGGATATGAGGTCGGTCTGCCAGGTGACGACGCACCCGACTCATATTGCGCGATGACGCACGGAACAGGACACGGTATTGGACTCGATGTTCATGAACCACCATTGCTCGACATGAAAGGACCACCACTGTTAATTGGCGATGCGCTGACGATTGAACCCGGTCTATATCGCCGTGACTTAGGCGGCGTTCGCATCGAAGATATGGTGATCGTGACCGCAGATGGATGCGAAAACCTGAATTCACTCAGCGACGAGTTGGTGTGGAAATAACACGAACAATTCTTGTGGTTATTGATTACACCTCAGTGATTGGGGATGTCTTAGAGCATTGAAGAATGCTTTAGCAGTAACTAGGTGAGTGAGCAAAACGCTCGCTGAGGTATTCAATGCAGACAATTCTGGAATTGATGGCCGTGATTGCAAGTGGAGCCTATGGTGTGCTTCTTGCGCGGCAACACAAGATGGACTTCGTTGGCGTTTTTTCTCTTGCTTTGATCGTCGCTTTTGGAGGAGGAACGCTACGCGACCTTTTTCTCGACCGGCATCCCTTGTTCTGGATTCGTGAGGATCATTATCCAGTCATTATATTTTTCTTAGCACTCTTCACTTCGTTTCTTCCGTCGATTCCTGAGTCTGCGGAAAGCCTACTCAAATACCCGGACGCACTCGGTCTCGGTCTCTTCAGTATTGTCGGAGCGACAGCGGCTATTGATGCGGGAACATCATTGTTTATTGCTTCGCTGATGGGTGTCATTACCGGGACGTTTGGCGGAGTTATCGGTGATGTTGTGTGTAATCGGGTTCCAGCTCTGTTCGGTTCCGCACCATTATTTGCGACGTGCTCGTTCGTTGGCTGCTGGCTATTGTTCTTTCTTCAATCGATATCAATTCCTGACGGATATGCAGTGACCGTTTCTATCGCGTTGATCGTCTTGCTGCGTTTGGCAGCGATTCGCTGGAAGTGGCGACTACCTCAAACAGAGAGCTAGAGCATTTCTACTGCTTCTCTTGTCCGCGAAACACGTTCCTACAAGTTAAAACACTAGCGCAACGAGAACAGGACTGTTGAGACCAACGTCAAAAATGCTTATGGGCTCCAGCTTTCTTTTCATCGCATCAATCTCGGTGTTTTGCGTTCTAATTTATTTGTTCCTCATTGACCTCGGTCGCTAAACAATTGAGTCGCAGGATACGATGACTTTCGTTCTGATTGGTTTAAGACGACCTCATTCTGCTTGAGTGTTACAAATTTCTTTGTATTAAACCGTAGAATCCATTCAGGATTACACTGACCTACATTGAGTCAAGTAGCACGTCCCCTATAATGCCCGCTTAAATTTGCCGAGAAGTCTGTTCTTTTGAACACCTGAGGTTTGGCAAGCTTCTGAACTTTATAGGATGATAGTTCCGTGTTACGTACTGCAACTTGTGGCGAACTTCGTGCAGATCATGTCGGTCAAACAGTCACTTTGTGTGGCTGGGCTGATAAATACCGAGACCATGGCGGGGTAGTTTTTATCGATCTTCGAGATCGTTATGGAATCACCCAAATTGCGTTCCGCATGGAAGAGTCCAGCGAAACGCAAAAGCTTGCTTCTGGGATTCGCCACGAAGATGTGATCCAAATTACTGGTGAAATCGTCAGCAGGGGCGATGAAAACAAGAACCCTAAACTTTCTACGGGTGACGTCGAACTACGTGCCAGCGAATTGAAGATTCTGAATAAAAGCAAAACCCCCCCCTTCGAGCCGCGCGGTGAATCGCTGGCGAACGAAGAATTGAGGTTGCAGTATCGCTTCATCGATCTTCGTCGAAACGCCCTGCAAGAAATGATGGTTTTGCGTCACAAGATGACTCAGTCCGTCCGAAATTATTTCGATGAACTCGGCTTCCTCGATATCGAAACTCCAATCATGGGGCGTAGCTCACCAGAAGGTGCTCGTGATTATCTTGTTCCATCTCGTGTCCACGAAGGGACGTTCTACGCACTTCCGCAATCTCCACAACTGTTCAAGCAAATTTTGATGGTCGCTGGCTATGACCGTTATTATCAAATTGCTCGTTGTTTCCGAGATGAAGACCTCAGAGCCGATCGGCAGCCAGAATTCACTCAAATCGATATCGAAATGTCCTTCGTTGAGCAGGAAGACATTCTCTCAACAATCGATGGACTCCTCAAACGAATGGTGAAGGATATCCGTGGAGAAAATCTTCCGACTCCGTTACCTCGTTACACACACGCGGATGTCATGGAGCGTTACGGAACCGACAAGCCGGACCTTCGCTTTGGGATGGAACTGATTGATATTTCCGACCTCGTCGAAGCGAGCGGCTTTGGGGTCTTCAAGAACACAGTCGGTAACGGCGGGAAAGTTCGCGGACTCTGCGTGAAAGGCGGAGCTGAAAAGTATTCACGTCGAATTCTTGACAACGACTTGAAAAACCTCGTGGGGGAGTATGGTGCGAAAGGCTTAGCGTACTTCAAAGTTGCAAATGGTGGTCTCGATTCCTCAATCGCAAAATTCTTCAATGAAGATGAGCAAGCAGCGATTGTTGAACGTATGGGTGGCGAAGATGGTGACCTGCTCGTTTATGTCGCAGATAGCTACGACGTTAGTTGTGCCTCTCTCGCAGCTTTAAGAAATCATATCGCCAAAGACATGGAGCTTTATGACCCCAAGGAGCTAAGTTGTGCCTGGGTCGTTGAATTTCCTTTAGTAACTCGCAACGAAGAAGAAGACCGCTGGGATGCTGAACATCACCCGTTTTGTGCGGTTCATCCAGATGATGCTGAATACTTTGAAAGTGATCCGTCTAAAATCCGAGCACTCTCATATGACCTAGTTTGCAATGGCTACGAGGCAGCCAGCGGAAGTATTCGTATCCACGATCCAGAAACTCAGCAGAAGATCTTCGATTTGCTCAATATCGATCCTGAAGAAGCAGAACTTCGCTTCGGGTTCCTATTGCAGGCACTTCGGTACGGTGCTCCGCCTCACGGAGGAATCGCGCTTGGGCTTGATCGCTGGGTTATGATGTTTGCTGCCTCAGATAATATCCGTGATGTCATCGCGTTCCCGAAAACACAAAAAGCGTCAGACCTGATGATGGGGGCTCCTTCAATCGTGGATGATCGTCAGCTTCGAGATTTGAGCATTAAAATCGACATCCCTGAATGACTCGATTCTTCATTTCAATGAGAAT
>JABJMI010000233.1 GCA_018659505.1 Planctomicrobium sp. | reverse complement strand
TTGCTTCGAAGTCTTTCATGAATTTGACGAGTTCTTCAACGCCTTTCTTGGGAAACGCATTGTAGATGCTGGCTCTCATTCCCCCGACGCTCCGATGACCTTTCAGTCCATCAAAGCCGGCAGCAGTTGCTTCAGCGATGAACTTCTTGTCTAAGACTTCATCTCCTGAAATGAAGGTGATATTCATTCGTGACCGACTATCTAGATCGGCAGTCGCACGGAATAATTTGCTTTGATCCAGGTAATCATAAAGGACCGCCGCCTTTTGTTCGTTCAGTTTCTGAATCTCTTCCAGACCGCCCTGTTTGAGAATCCACTTAAAGACGAGTCCCATGATGAAGATGCCAAACGTCGGAGGTGTGTTGTAGCAGGAATCATTCTCAGCGAAGGTGCGGTATTGCAGCATCTCTGGGATGTCGAGATTTCCTGATTTCACCATGTCGTTATGAATGATGACTAACGTCACACCAGAAGGACCGAGATTCTTCTGAGCACCGGCGTAGATCATTCCATGCTTTTGAACATCAATTGGCTTACTGAAAATGTCGCTGGAAGCGTCGCAGATGAGGGTTGAGTCTTCAGGAACGTCTGGGTCACTTTGAAACTGGGTTCCAAAGATTGTGTTGTTCGAACTGTAATGGACGTATTTCGGTGCTGAGGAGTAATCAGCAGTTTTCGGAATGTAACAGTAGTTGCGATCTTCGCTGGAACTGGCGACGTGTGGAGTTCCGTAACGCTTCGCCTGTGCTACCGCTTTCTTCGCCCACGCACCCGTCACTAAATAATCTGCGGTTTCGCCTGTGCTTAAGAAGTTCATTGGAATTGTGAAGAACTGTGACGAGGCTCCTCCCTGCATGAACAGAACTTGATAATCATCCGAGATTCCGCCCACCTCGCGACAGTCAGCCAGCGTCTGTGCCAGCACGCCGCTAAATGCAGCGCCACGGTGAGAATGTTCCATAATTCCAATGCCGGTCCCATTGAAATCAAGAAGACTGTTTTTTGCTTCTTCAAGAACCTGAACGGGGAGAATTGCTGGACCAGCTGAAAAGTTAAAGATGCGGTTGCTCATATTCTAAAGTCTGCACGAGAAAACAAAGTTCGGTGATCGTCGATTGGCAAGATTCGCCAATAAGAAGCATATTTACAATCGCGACCGAGTCTGCGTCTAGTGTGAGAAGATGAGAGCTTGGAGAATATAAGAAATTCCTGGCACATAGCTGATCGACAAAGTGAACGAAATGAACACTTCTGACCTGTACACAATCAAGCGTACAGCTAAGCAATCAAACGAATGATTCACGAGGAATTCGTGGATTGAATAAACGCAAGAAGTAAGGTGTTATCGCTGAGCAACCTGGACTGGATTCCCACCTAAGGTACTATCATTTGCTCGCTTCATAACAAGACCATTCGAAGTTCTTGATCTTGAATTACCCGTGGAAACCCAATCAATACGCAATCTGTCTTGTCCAATGAAAGTGGCTTCAAAACGGACTTGCTCTCGCTCGTCGTTGACGATGATGTCCAAAAAAAGATTTGGTTCTGGTTTTTCAGTTCTAATGCGTCGCGTTTTACCTGAGAATTCGTAACGCCCTTTTGCCAGTCCGCGCCTTGAGTTCCAGATCACGGCACTATCTTCGCGGAAACGAATGGTCATTTCGTCAGCGAACCAGCGACCTATCAATAAGTCGCTTGGTGACTTGGCACATCCAGATTGAGAGAGGAATGCAAACAAAAGTCCTGAAAATATAATTGTTTGAACTCGAATCTTTCGAAACTGAATCATTTTAGGTCCTGACAAAAAATTCGTTTGCGATCTTAATAATGAAAAGTACTTGATGCTTACATTTAAAATGGAGAGAGCGCATCGATTTAGTAAGACAAAGCACATCATGTGCCGTATCGGAACAGGAGTCGCCACCAGTCAATTGACGATAGGAATGTTTCCACCAGTTTTTTCAGTTGTCATCAAATGTTTACAATTGATTCTGTCTAGCAACGGTTCTCTCCAAGGGACGGGTAATGACTCCTCAAAGAGAAAAAAAATACCTGACGATTTTTTTAGGAATGAGTTCCTGGGTGTTTCTATGCTCATTCACAATGGCTGACCCCGACTTGTGGGGACATACTCTTTATGGCATTCGAGCAATCGAGCAGGGCGTTCTTACTGAAGCGACAGATCCTTTTTCGTATACAGCGCAGGGAGATCCTTGGTTCAATCATGAATGGGCTACGGAATACGAATATGGCTGGCTATGGACGCATTTCGGGAATTCAGGCTTACTTGCATGGAAGTTTTCCATCATCGCAGGACTGGTCGCCTGGCTAACCTTTTCGTTATGCAGATCAGATTCAAACATGGGAGCGAGGATTCTTCTCGTTACTTTTACAACGATGTGCTTGGGGAATTTCGTCGTATTTATACGTCCCCAGTTGGTCACATTTCTGTTGTTCCCGATCTATCTCTCAATATTAAATGCTTGCTGGGAGAAGTGGGAGCAAGCAGCATGGTCACTACCGCTGTTGACAATTCTGTGGGTGAATCAGCATGGAGGTTTTCTCGCAGGAGTC
>JABJMI010000115.1 GCA_018659505.1 Planctomicrobium sp. | reverse complement strand
GTGAAAGTGAAAGTAATGAGTATTTCGAATTCAAATCACCATGAGGAACTGACTTAATGATTCTAGCTTTCCCACTGAGTCCGAGTTCGGCAAGCTCTTCCGGGTCGAGTTGTTCCAGCAGTTTGTCGAGACTCGATGGCTGAGTTCCTTCTGTGGCGAATTCTTCATCAGGAGCGTGGCAGGCGACGCAACCGACCGAGTGATACAACCTGCCGCCGTTTTCGACATTGCCTTTCGACCAGAACTCATGCTTCACAGGGATGAGTCCCGTCGCCTTCAATTCGGGAAATTTTTGTTTTTGAGTCGCAAGAAACTCAGTAATCGCAGTGGCGATCACCTGCCTCTCTTCCGAACCGTAGCCATGCAACACTTGGGGCATCGTCGTGCCAGGTTTGATCCCTGTCGGATTGAGCATGTAAGTTCTGATCCGATTTTTGGTAAGTCGAGTCCCAACTCCCCTCAGATCGGAACCGCTTTTCGGAGCAAGATTCTTATTCTCGCTTCGATGACACGCCGTGCAATTGAGTTCTGTCAGCAACAAGGCACGCGAAAGGTGTTGGTCGATTTCCTGATGAAGTCCGAAGCGATCAAACCCTGGAACAAATGGCTCAGCTTGTGCGGCTTCAGAAGATACCAAGCACATCAACAGAACTAGAGATCGTGCGACGTATCCAAAACCACGTCCTGAATTGGCTTCTGCCTGGATTCTTGTAACCAACAATTTTCTCTTCATTTCAGAACTGCATTTGAACTAATGAAACAGGTGAAAAGTTCATTCGCTGATTGTTGTGCATTTCTGAATCAGAAACCAGTCGTCAGCAAAACTTGCCGATCAAGGTCCATCAATTACTTAGCAAGCTGCTGACTTTGCCAGAGCAGTCGTCTCGGTGGTCAAATTCTTAGGTCCCTCTTGCTTCAATGATGGAACAAGTTTAACAAATCATTCTACCCTTGCCCCTCGTCCTAGCCCGCAGACCACTTACATGTTTTGGTCAAATTCGAAATCAAAGAATGCTCTTTTGCATCGCTACGTTGATATGTGGGCGTTCATGGGGATGCATCCTACTAATATCGATCTCTTGCAGAAGCTCAAGAAAGCGGAAGATAATGCATTCGGTGCGAACATGGATGTCTGCGGAACGGTCACGCAGAAAGATTTGAAAAGTGGGAAATGGAATCAGTCTCATTTATTAGGGATACGTGCAGATATCTGGAACCCAGACTCCGAGCAACAGTCCTCAATACTCAATCGCTTGCAATCCGACAGAAAAGAAACACTTCGCAAAGAGATCAAACGCTCAGGCAAGCTCAGCCAGGCACAGTCAAAGAATCTGGAACGACAACTTGATCGCGATCCTGTTTTGAAGATGGAATCCTGCGACATCGAGAATCGTCGCCTGGTGATGAAGCTTTTCAAATCCGGCGACCACAATATCCGCTGGACAGGAACTGTTGAAGAAATCGTCACACGTGAGTTACATAATTCTCTGGGAGCGAAGAAGACAATTCTTTCGTTCGCAGCCATTCTCCAAGGTTATGAATACATGACCTATGTGCAGGAGAACAACCGCACGTTTCGAGTCCCGTCCATCTATAGTTTCAATTACTTCGATCAGAAAAGAGATCGAATGTGGTACTTGAAGATCAAAAGGAAATGGGTTTCAGTCGGTGCCGACTTCACAGTGGAATCGCAAAACGAAAAGGTTGGTGAAATCGACGGAGCGTTGATCGGACTCGGCTACAACGCCCATGTTTACGTCTACGAACCAACGCTTGCCAAGGACCGCCAATTCACTGATTTATTGACGCTCTTCACTTCAACAGTTGGCTATCACTCAGCGATGCGAAAATCGCTTCGCCGCAGAATCAAAGCGACTCGCAAAGGTTTATGCGTTCAAAACATCATCGAAGATGAAGAGTTCCGTCTCTTGAAAAATCCAAGAGCTGCTTAATTCCACTCTGGAGTTTGACACAACACTCGCATCTTCATTCTCAACTTCCGTGCATCCTCTTGCAGCGAAGAAATTTCATTCTCACATCTTGCCGAATTCTTAGCGGTGTCGAGTGCTTCAATAGAATACTTCATAGCGATTTTGAATTCGCAGTTCATCTGGCTGGCTTGACTCAGCAATCTTAGTGCTTGAACGAGTAATCTAATGTGCCCCTCTACTTTGCAAATTTCGATCACCTCATCGAGCATCAATTTTGCCGCTGCACTTTCACCTTCGATAAGATAGATCTCTGCCAGTTTGAGCCGGCTAAGAGCACTGATCTCGTTAGTCTGTTTCAGCAGCGAGAGCAAGAGATACTTTGCTGACTCAAGCTCTTGAAGAATCACCAAATCAGACGCTTGCCCAAGCAACGATTCAGGTAAGAGTCCATCACTTCCTGGACGAGAGAGATCGTGACGAATTGCCTGTTGTTGCGCACGCCTAGCGAGTGAATTTTTTCCTACCTGACGATAAAGCGAAGCGATTTCGTTGTACGCCAGACAGAGTTCTTTGGCTGATGAGGAATGGCTGAACAGAGCAATCGATTCATCGAGATGCTCCACAGCAATACTGGGAGATTCAAAGACTGACAATAACTTTGCGAACTCTAAATGACTTTCAACAGAGTTCGATTCCTCCAGGAATTCGCGAAACAATGTGATCGCGGTTTGTATTTGATGAGAGTCTGCGAGTTGCCAAGCTAGCAACTTGATTTGCCCCAGAGATGAACCAGACTTAGAAGAATCGTCAACAGCTTGATTACGTAGGCTTCCCACTTCGCTCTCCAACTAAGTGGATTGAGAGTGAAAACGTAATGAAATGTACTACCTGAGACGAGTCCAGTTTTGCAGATAATAACGAATTTGTCAACTGCACAGTTTAGGAGGGTTGGGTTTCGACATCTTAACAGAGTCAAATCGGCGGTCAGGAATCATCCTCGCTGGCACTTTTGAACTCTTTCTCAAAGTTATTGAACGCAGACTGTTCGTCTTCTGAAAGAATCTCCCGATAGAAGTTCGCTGCCGAGCAAATGTCTTCTGGGGAGTAGAGGTCATTTCCCATTGCGATGACTTGTTGATTATGGAAGATCATTTGCAAGCCATGTTCCATATCCCAATCGACGTCCCAGCCGAAGGAAATTGTCGAATGACCATTCTTTGCTTCTGGACTGATATTCATCCCGTCGAAACGAACACAACTCGCGAGGTCTTCAATTGACTTTGCCGATTCGGGACAGTCCTCTTCTTCGCGAAACAACTCGGGATCGATTTTTCGAAGATGGTTGAAATAACGGATCAACGCGGAACAGGCATTTTCACAATAAGTTGATTCTTGTTTGGAAAAATCCTGCCATGCTTTCTCCTGCCCAGCAGTCAGCATCAGAAGGCTTTCATCCTCAGCTGAACTGAAGCCAACTTCATAGGCTCCTAGAGATTGCAAGGCGGCTAGAACGTCGAAGTTCCGACAAACTTCCGGAAGCCCTTCGGGTTGCTTCTTCCACTTCTTCACTAAGAAGCGATGTTCAGGCTCCAAGTCTTCCAACTGTTTTTTGCTGTCCGGCAGCCAGAACATTTTGAATTGCTTGAACTGACGAAAGAACATGAGGTCTTCGCCAATTGAGTCCGGAATGAGCCGACCAATTGTCGGATGTTCATTAACTTTGGTCATGAGATATTCTGATAAGAGCGAGGTTAAATGAAGAATAGAATTACGTTTGACTTAAGCTAAAAGTCATTGCAATGAAGGCAGGAAATCCTAAAGATTTAACGATTGCAAGTTGATTCTTAGTGGAGGACTTTTCACTTCGCAGCGACTTTGCCCGAGTCTTGCTGGGCTCGCCATTTACTGATTTTCGCTTGTGCGATTTGATAATCCTCTAGCATACTTTCATCAAGTGCAGTGCGAAATCCTCCGTGGAAACTACCCGAGGTGATTTCGCCAGCCATTCTTGCTCCTGAACGGTAACCAGTACAACTGTTTGTGTTACACATGAATGAGCCACCTCGCTGAACGCGTTTGATGATGGCCGGTTCACGCGGGTCGAAGCTTTGCAGCGGTCCTTGCGGATTCAATTTCGGAGAGACTTCGTAATACCCAGCGTGATAGTAATCCGAGCACCATTCCCAGACGTTGCCTCCCATATCGTAAAGACCTAGCTCGTTCGCTGGGTATGATTTGACGGGAGAGGTTGTCTCAAAGCCGTCTTCGTTCAGGCGGTTGGTAGGGAACTCTCCTTGCCAGTAGTTGCACATGTAATTCCCTGCTGGTTCTCTTTCGTTTCCCCAGAAATACTTGACAGGTTTTCCACCATTCCGCGAGGCATACTCGAATTCAGCCTCAGTCGGTAACCGCTTGCCTGCCCACTCACAATAAGCAACTGCATCATCCCAGTTGACATGCACAACCGGATGATCCATGCGGTCTTCGATAGATGAGTCCGGTCCATTCGGATGTCGCCAGCTGGCTCCATCGATGACAGCCCAGACCTGATATTCCCACCCCGGACCTTCGGTGACTAATGAGTCGCGATTAAATTTATCATTGAAGCACATTGATCCCGGCTTTAATGCCGCTTCAGGAATTTGACTCACATCGGCTCCGCTGCGAGCGAAATCTTCGCGCGTCGGAGTTTTCTCAGCGAAGGTGATGTAGCCTGTCATCTCTGCAAATTTGAGATAATCTCGATTCGTGACCGGAGTTTCGTCGAGCCAAAATCCACTCAGCTCAACTTCGTGTGCTGGGTATTCATCAGGCTTAATGCGGTCTGGATTCGGTCCGTCGGGGGGAGGCAAATCATTCGTGCCCATTTCAAATGGGCCACCTTCGATCCGGACCATTCCATCGTAAGTAGGTGCTGAAGATTGCTGCAAAACCGAAGCGACAAGAATCCCTCCCACTACACAACTGCCAGCGATTAAAAGATATATTTTTGTCATATACTTAACGGAAGTTTTGTAGGCTGGGTCGCGACCCAGAAAATTGATAATGACTCAATACTGAACAATTCATAATACGGTCTAGGGATGCAAAAGTCCCGTGTAAAAATGAATTGAGTATGTATCAGGTCGATATCAGACCCGTCTCTCTATTGTGTATCATACAGTCGACGTATGAATTGCCTGAGTACCGATTC